>JALRGB010000177.1 GCA_023253575.1 Verrucomicrobiales bacterium | reverse complement strand
CTGGCTAACCTGATGCTAAACCTCGACGAAACTATTACCCGCAATTGAGCATGTCCCATCCTTCTTCATGGCATCGCGCCAGCCGCCGGCAATTTCTGGCCCGCACGGCTTCTGGATTTGGTCTAATGGCATTGCACGACCTGCTGGGCGGGCGGGCTGGTGCGGCGGCGGGCGCGCTGGGTGCGGCATCTCCGGTCGTTCCGGCGGGCGCGTTGGGGGGTGTGCATTTCCAGCCGAAGGCGAAACGAGTCATCTATTTATTTCAATCGGGTGGTCCGAGTCATCTGGATCTTTTCGACTACAAGCCGGTGTTGGTTGACCAGCATGGACGGGACATGCCGGCGAGCGTGTTGGGCACGCAGCGGGTCTCCTTGATGACTCGTGGTGGCGGCCGCCGCGCCTGCGCTTCGCCCTTTAAGTTTGCGCAGCATGGGGCGAGTCGGGCGTGGGTCAGCGAATTAATGCCTCACACGGCCGGCATTGTCGACGACCTGTGTTTCATCAAGTCATTGCAGACCGAGCCGATCAACCATGATCCAGCAGTCACCTTCATTCAGACTGGGCGCGCCTTGACGGGCCGTCCGGCCTTTGGTTCGTGGATGCATTATGGTTTGGGCAACGCAAGCAGCAATTTGCCGGCTTATGTGGTTATGATTAGCGGCAATGCGGACCAGCCGATCCTCAGCCGGTATTATCACAATGGATTTCTGCCGAGCCGTTTTCAGGGCGTGCAGTTCCAGTCGGCTGGCGACCCGGTGCTCTTTTTGTCCAATCCTCCGGGTATCGACCACCCGAACCGCGGCCGCATTATTGGGGCGATCAATCAGCTCAATACCATTCGGCACGAGCAGGCCGGCGATCCGGAAATTGAAGCACGGATCGATTCCTTTGAACTGGCGTACCGGATGCAGACATCGGTGCCGGAGTTGATGGATCTTTCCACTGAACCGCGTGAGGTGCTGGAGATGTACGGTCCTGAGGTGACCAAGCCCGGGTCCTATGCCTATCAATGTCTGATGGCCCGGCGGCTTGCTGAGCGCGATGTCCGTTTTGTCCAGATTTTTCATGCGGGGTGGGACCATCATGGTGGCTTGAAAGACGGCATGATTCGACAGGCGGCGGCCAGTGACCAGCCGTCGGCGGCCCTCATCAAAGACTTGAAAATGCGCGGCATGCTTGACGACACGCTGGTCGTCTGGGGGGGCGAATTCGGCCGTACCGCGTTTTCTCAAGGCGACGACCTCAACGGTCGCGATCATCATCCTCGATGCTATACCCTTTGGCTCGCCGGTGGCGGCGTCAGACCAGGGGTCAGCATCGGATCGACCGATGACTTCGGTTACAATATTGCCGACAACGTGGTCCACGTCCGCGATCTACACGCCACCATGCTGCACCTGCTTGGCATCGATCACCAGCGATTCACTTTTCGCAACCAAGGACTCGATGACCGGCTGACCGGCGTCGAGCCGGCCCGCGTCATTCAGGAAATGATTTGATCCCCGCGACCCCACGGCCACGGTTGTTCTTCTGTTTCAGCATCCTTCATCCACTTCACCCCCGACATTTTGTTTTATGATTTCGAACTCTAGCCGTCGCCGATTTCTTACCGCTGCCGCCCTGAGCGCCGCGGCGCCGCTTGTGCTGCCGGGTCGGGTATGGGCGGCGGAGACGGCGCCCTCGAAACGCATTACGATGGGATTCATTGGCATGGGCACGCAG
>JALRGB010000112.1 GCA_023253575.1 Verrucomicrobiales bacterium | reverse complement strand
GGTGAAGGTGATGGGCTGCCAGCGGTCGGGGTCGATAATTTTGTCAGGTAAATTGACTGGCCGGTAAAATGTATAGTCGCTGTAGGGCTTGCCATTGCCGCCCTGCTCGTTACCCAGATGGTTGGAGCCGTCGTTTTTCCGGTATTCTATGACCGCTTGGGCAGCGAGATAGCCGATGCCCTCAGGTTTGGTCGGGTCTTTACTGACAACTGATGGGTCGTAGCCCAGCTCCTTCATCGCTCCCTCGAGGAACGTTTTGGAGTCTGGATAAACGAAAAGCAGTGCATGATGACTGGCGTAGGCAATAGCCTTCTTTTTGTTCTCGAGCGTGGCCTTTTTTTTCGGCTGGCGCAGCGATTTTCCGAGTCGGGTGCCGACCGCTTTACTGTCATAAGCGGCCCAGGCATCGTAAACTGAGGTCGCCCAGATCGCCATTTGGCGCGAAAGCACGGTTGGACGTGCCCCAAAGGCATCAACATCATTGGCCGCGGCTTCCTGGCATATGTCGAGCAGACGGTATGCGAGGCTGGCCGTCTCGCTGGCCGGGGCGCCAAGGAACTTGTGGGCGGGTTTGCTGTCGGCAGCTGGAGCAGCTGGCTCAGCCGCACGCATAGTCGCGGCCGCGGGCAGGAGTAGGCAGGTGACAAGAAGTGGGATTAAGGGTTTCATGCAAAGTGTCGGTTTCACCAGTCGCTATTTATCGAAGCGTCCGGACTTAGACTACTCCCGATGGACGAAAAGCCATTCTGAATGGACGAATGCCCGGATTTAATGGGAGAAGAGGCACCTAATATGCGGGCGGCCGTGGCAGGTAGCGTGGGACGCGGCGCATGTATTGGGGGTAGTTGGGAAAGTGGCGGCAGAGGAGACGTTCCTCATGGCGAGCTTTGGCGTCGAGAAAAACGGCCAAAATGGTGGCGAGAACCATCCCGGCGGGGCTGGACCAGAGCAGGGCCCAGCCGAACCCCATGGCCATCATGCTGGCGTAAAGCGGATGGCGCAGGCGAGCGTAGATCCCGGTGGTGACGAGGGTGCTTTCCGGGCGTGGCACAGGTGAGGGAGTGCGATGGGGGCCGAGGTCGCGGACACCGGCGAGGCCGGTCCAAGCGGCAAACAGAAAGAGCAGGGCCCCGGGGGCGGCACTCACAAGGACGGGCCAGTGGCCGCCGGATGCGGGGGCGGTGGCGCCCACGGCCGCCAAGAGAAGCATTTGAACGACGACCCATCGGGTGCCTGGTCGTTGGGTTTTAGTCATGGTGGAGGAGGTCAAGGTGGAAGGGGCTAGTGAGTCGAGATTCCGGTGTCGCTGTAGAGGCGACCGGTGGGCGGCTGCTGGGGAGATGTAAAAAAATTCTAGCGTCTGACGGGTGGTCTGAGGTGATCAGGAGCGGATGAGTGTGGGGGTGTTTTTGGCCAGCATGAAGGCGGCGACCAGCCACATACCGATGGCGAATACTTTTTGGAGGCGTGCGGCTGGTAGGCGGTGGCGAAGCGTGCTGCCTCCGAGCATGCCGGCGAGACCACCGGCGAGAAAGCTTGTGGCCAGAGGCCATGGCCAGACGTTGCCGTGGGTGAGAGCGGCTGTAACTCCGGATAAAGAGATGAGGAA
>JALRGB010000005.1 GCA_023253575.1 Verrucomicrobiales bacterium | reverse complement strand
GGGACGAATCGTCCGGTGCACAGCGGAAGGTTTCGAGTATGAGGCGGATCCCCGACACCATCGGAAAGTGCTTGAGGTGCTGGGTCTGACGGACCAGTCCAAAGTGTTGACGGTCAACGGCAGGGCTGACGGTGGCTGTCTTCGGCTCGGTCATCGGCAATTGGGCGCATGCCATCGAAGATGATTTTTCCATTACCGAAGCAGAAATCGCTCGGGCCATTCCTAAAATGCAGCGGCTTGGCACACGTTTCATTCGGATCATGAGCTACAAGCCGCGGGTCGATGAGTCTGGGCGCGATCTGGATGATCAAATGGAAGGCGAGCGGTTTCGGCGGCTGCGCGAGATCAAGCGTCGTTTCGATGATGCGGGGGTGACGTGTGTGCATGAAAACTGCATGAATTTCGGGGGTATGTCGATTCGTCATGCGTTGCGCACGTTGGAGGAAGTGCCTGGATTGCGATGGGTGTTTGATACGGCCAACCCATGTTTTAACGAAGACCGTGATCGTCCTGGGCATCGACAGGATCCATGGGCATTTTATCAGGCGGTGCGCCCGCATATTAGTCATGTGCATGTGAAGGACGGCATCTGGAATCCGGCCAAGAAGGATCTTGATTATACTATGCCTGGGGACGGCGAGGGTCGGGTGGCGGACATTATGAGTGATTTGCAGCGGACCGGGTATGACGGGCTGATCAGCATTGAGCCGCACATCAGTGTGGTGTTTCACCATGCGGGGGCTGCTGGCGTGGGGGATCCTGAGGCGCAGGCCCGCGAGCAACTGGAGACGTTTGTATCGTATGCCCGTCGGCTGGTCGCATTGATGGATTCCACGGGAGGAGCGCCGGTCGGCACGGTTTGAGGTGGGGGTGTGGCGGAATTTCTGCGGTGCTGGGGGATGGAGGCGCGGTGATTGACCGCGTCTGGCTTTGGCGTAGCCTAAGGGATGCGCATTCAGACTGTCATGTTAGTTGCCGTGGGACTTCTGTGTTCTCAGGTGGGAAGGGCTCAGACATCTCGCGAGCTGGCGGAAAAGCATCCTGCGGCCCAAGTGGTGGTGAAATTTCTGAGGCTCTCCGTTAACCGCGACTATGATCAAGCGGCGGAATTGATTGCTCCGGCCTCGCTGGCTACCCTGAAGGCTGACTACGTGAAAAAGGTGAAAAACCCCCGGACGGCAATGGATGAGGCGGGTGCGATGTGCCGGGCGGTGGGAGTTGAAAATGAAACCGCGGTGGAGGCGATGACGCCAGTGTCATTTTACACGGCATACAATCAGGGCATGCAGCGACGGTACAACGTGACGGACGAGGTCAATCAACGCATCGCAGATAGCCTTGAACTCAACATCCTCAGCGTGGCTGAGGAGGGGGGGACGCTCGCTCATTTTCTCGTTCGCACGCAGCATCAGACGATGTCGAATCAAGTCAGTCATCTGGAGGTGATTTCATTGCAGCGGCAAGGGGCGCAGTGGCTGGTTTCCCTTGGCGAAAAAGAACCGAAATATTCGCCACTGGGCGCTGTGGTTCCGGCGGCTGAGCCGCCGGTGGCGCCGACTCCACCGGCGTTAAAACCGTCGGTGCCGTCGGCCGTTCCACCGGCCAAGCCCTCTGATGCCCCAGCTCGTAAACCCGCGGCGGTCACCCCTGTCCCTCGTGCGCAATGAAGCCACGGGCGGCTTTGGCTCCGGCTTCGGCGTCCGCTCCGGCGTTGAGCGGACGCCGGGTGGCGGTGGATCAGACCGGCTTAGAAGAACGGGCTCGATATTTCCAGACGCGCAGTTTGAAGCATGAGGCGAAGCGAGAGGGCCTGCGGCTGGCGGTCTCGATGATGGATTTGACCACGCTGGAGGGGGCCGACACCTCCGGTAAAGTCGCCTCGGTGTGTCAGAAAGCGATGCATCCGATGGCGGACCGGTACGACTGCCCGGCGGTGGCGGCGGTGTGTGTGTATCCGTCGCTAGTGAGTACGGCTCGGCGATGTTTGGCTGGTTCCGGAGTGCGGGTCGCTTCGGTGGCGACCGGATTTCCGAGTGGCCAATTTCCGCTGGCCTTACGGTTGGAGGACGTGCGCCGCGCGGTCGGTGACGGGGCGGATGAGATTGACATGGTGATCAATCGTGGCGCTTTTCTGGCGGGCGAATTCCGTCGTGTTTTTGATGAGATTGGCTTGGTGCGCGAGCGGTGTGGGTCGGCTTGTCTCAAGGTGATTTTGGAGACTGGCGAGCTTGGGTCATTTGGGAGTGTGCGGCAGGCCAGTGATTTGGCGTTGCAGGCTGGGGCGGATTTTATCAAGACGAGCACGGGCAAAGTCACGCCGGCGGCCACGCTGCCGGTCACGCTGGTCATGTTGGGGGCGATCCACGATCATCATGAGGCTACGGGTCGGATGGCGGGCATGAAGCCGGCGGGAGGATTGCGCACGTCTCGGGAGGCGTTGTCTTATCTGGTGGCGGTGAAGGAGACGTTGGGCGAGGCGTGGCTCACCCCGCAGTGGTTTCGTTTTGGGGCGAGCTCGCTTTTGACCGATGTGACGTGGCAGCTGGCGAAGTGCCATGACGGTGTCTATCAGTCGGCCGATTATTTTTCGCTGCCGTGAGTGGCGGCGGGTGGGGCGGCGGGGGTGCGCCATACGGTGTAGGTGAATTGCGGCTCCAAGCCGTCACGAGTCCAGACGCGGGACCATTGGGCGGTGTCATCGAGCATGGCAAAGCCGGCGGGCAGGCGGAGTCGGTTGAGTTCTTCGTAACCGGCGGCGATGTAGAGTGGCTGATGATGATCATGCGCCTCCTGTGTGGCGCGGGCTAGTTGGTGTGGGGCGTCGTCATCGCGGGCGTAATCGAGGCTGGGCAGGTAATATTGAAGGGCCTCGGCTCCGAAGCCGAAGCCCATGATGCGGGCGCCGTTCGCCTGCGCTTGCTGCAAGACGGCGGCTGTTTCGCGGAGCGGTGAGAAACTGCTCTTGGTGGTAGCGGTCAGGCCACCGGCCAGACTGAGGCCGATGGCGGCGATGATCAGGCCGGCGAGGGCGAGCGGGGCGGGTCCCCGGGGACGGGCTGGGCCGGCCGCGGCGGCGACGCCGAGGCCGGTGGCGGCGGCCAATGGCACCAGTAGGGCCAGCATAAAACGAGGGTAAAAATAGAAACCGGCGAGATGAATGGTGACGAGGAAGAGGGCGGCGGCGGCGGTGAGCAGACCGAGACTGGTCGCGCCCGGGAGACGTTTGCGGATGGCCGTGGCGAGACCCGCTGCGGCAGTGAGCAGCACGATGCAGGCTCCCCAAGTCTGAGCTTGGCCGGTCATGGCTTGCTGGAAGAAATCGAGCAGTACCACCTCATCGAGCAGGCGGCCGTCTTGGTTTTTGTCACCCCACTGTATCGCCTGCAGCAGGTTGGGTAGGAAGAGCTGGAGCAAGAGCATGGCGCCGGCGACTTGCACGGCCAGCAGGCGGGCCAGACGGCGCCAGCGCGCTGGTCCGCGATGCTGCTGCCAAATCCAGAGGCCTCCGGTGGCGCACAATCCTAGGCAGACCCAGACGCTGAGCAGATGGCACCAGAGGATGAGAGCCTGGGTGAATCCAAAAAGCCACCATGCCCAAGCACCTTGGTTGTGGGCCGGGTCGGCGGCGGTGATTGCGTTTACGGTGAGGTCGCGGGTGGGCGCGGCGGTGCAGGCCCGCCAGAGGGACCACAATCCCAGAGTTGTCAGAGGAATCAGGAACGTATAGCCGCGACCGTCGATCCCGTAGCGGATGTGCCACGGATGTAGGGCGAGAAAGGTTGCCGCGATCAGGCCAGCGGCCGGGGTGCCCCACGCCCGCAGCAGCAGGGCGATCATGGCGATGCCGAGCAGCGAGGC
>JALRGB010000779.1 GCA_023253575.1 Verrucomicrobiales bacterium | reverse complement strand
TATTCGATGGTGATGTGATGGATCATGGCATGAGAATGACGGCATCGAGGATCCCGCGCAAGCGGACATGACGGTGGCGGGTGCGGCGGCTTGCGTCGGGGGGGATTCAGGGCATGGTGCATCCTGCTGACGTGGTCCGTTGCTGACTCCGTCCCGCTGACCCCACTTTTTTCCGGAGACACCACCATGAACACATTTGCTGCGTCATCTGATGTGCAGGCCCCATTGGCCAGTCTTGATGAATGGGAAGACTTTCTTAAGACGCGCTACCCAGAACCGGCGGAATCCGGGGCGGTGGCTTTTCGGGCGACTGATCCGGAAAAAAAGAAAGAAGAGTTTCGCAATTACGAAGCGGAGGCGCGGCCGACGGTGCGGGAATTTTATCGTCAGAACCACCGGTGGCAGACGCACGAATTTGCCCGGGCCAAACGCGAAGAATTCCTCACTTTGCAGCGCCGGGAGATGGGGATTTGGGAGGCCATGGAATACCTCAACCAGCTCGTGGACGACAGTGATCCGGATACTGACCTGTCCCAGCTCGAGCACCTCCTGCAAACCGCCGAGCACATCCGGGCGGATGGCCAGCCGCGCTGGTTCATCCTGACTGGGCTGGTTCATGACCTCGGTAAAATCCTCTGCCTCTGGGGAGAACCGCAATGGGCGGTCGTCGGGGACACCTTTCCCACCGGCTGCCAGTTCTCAGATAAAATCGTCTTTCCGCAATTTTTTGCTGACAACCCCGACAGTCAGGACCCTCGCTACCAGTCAGCCACCGGCATTTACGAACCCGGCTGCGGGTTGGACCAAGTCCAGCTCTCCTGGGGACATGACGAGTACATCTATCACGTCACCAAAGACTACCTGCCAGAGGAAGCGCTCTACATGCTCCGGTACCATTCATTTTATCCATGGCACCGCGAAAATGAATACACGCACCTCACCAATGAACGCGATCGCGAAATGCTCCACTGGGTGCGCCAGTTTAATCCCTACGACCTCTATACCAAGAATCATGCCAAGCCCGATACTAAGGCGCTGCGGCCGTTCTACGAAGACCTGATTGCGGAATATTTTCCGGCCAAACTCCGGTGGTAGTCAGGAAAATCGCACCGGGACTCGCGCGAGGACCGGAAGAGGGATTTTTTTCAGCGGGCGACCCGGGCCGCGAGGCGGAGGAAGGCGGGGGCGTCCGAAGTCCATGGTTCGCGGACAGTCACGCTTCCGTCTGCATTTTTGGTGAGGCGGTCCGGGGCTACGTCCGTCCATGATTTCATGTCGATGGACCGCTGGGGTACGAGGTCACAGTACGCATTATCTGAAAAACGAGGGGAGTAGTCGAGCCGCAGGCTGGTGACGGATCCATTGATTTCGAGGACGGCGGATGGCAGCGGCGGGTCTTGACCGCCGTTGGGTTGATGGTGAGCGAGGGCAAATTCCATCAAGTGAGTGAGGCCGTCGGCGTCGCTGTCGGCGAGCGGATCGCGCTGCGAGGCAGGTGCTTGATGCGATTCGAGCCACTCCTTGAATCCGGTGTCGAGCTCGAGTTTGAGGATGTCCTTAACGATTTCGCGGTCGGTTAGGGCTGGCGATTTTCCGGCGGTGTCAGGGTATTTCGAGCGAAATGCGTCGAGGATGATCTGGGCAATTTTTGCTTGGGCTGGGGTATTTGGATGGAATCCATCTCCGGAGAAGAGAGATCGTGGTCCGCAGGTGTCATCGGGTGTGGTGTGAAAGCGGATGCCGCCGATGGAGTAGGTGTCATCGAGGCGAATCTGGTTGGTCATGGCGTAGATGTCGGCATAACCGAGATCGAATTCAGCGGCCATGGCGCGCATTTCGGCATTGAGCCTTTCGATCATGGTGGTGGCGACGGCGTGGCGGTCTGGGTCGGTGCCGGTGTCGGCGATGACTTTGGGTGTGGCGCCGACGTGAGGGGCGTTGACCAGCACGATGGGGCCGGTGTAGCGTGGTTCGGTCCAGCCGGCCGGCGTCACGCGAAAATACTGGATGACAGATTTGAGGTTTTTTCGGATCGCGTCGCGCAGCAGGTTGGGGTCGCTGGCCGGCCCGAAGGTGCCGTCGTAGATTGTTTCGTAGTTGATTTCGCGTGGCTGGTCGCCGTCGTACGGATTCGCCAGCGGATCGCTATTTCCCAAGGCCAAGTCGTTGCCACCTAAAAAGATGACCATTTTATCGGCTTGCGTGGTCAGGGTATCAAAGACGGTGCGCCAGCCGCGAAATTGTGGCCAAAGTAGAAGCCCGGTGCCGGAGGCGGTCACTTCGTCCTGCGCCGCCTGATCTTGACGCAAGAAATTGCGGAATTCCCGTGTTGTTCCGCCCGGTTTCGCACAATTGAACCGATGGCCAGTCAGGCGGAAATCGGCAAATATTCCCCAGTCTCCCAAATCAAAGTGGTCATGGCGGCGAGAATGCAGGATTTCAGCCCAATTTTGCGCTGACCATGCCTGCGGGTGATCGGGATAAAGGAGTTTAAATTCGGTTTCGTATTCCTTGGAGAGGCTGTCACCGATGATGATGATAGTTTCTGTCGCCCGGGCGGCCGGAGCGGCTATCAGCAGCAGAGCGGAGAGTAAGAGAAGCCGTTTCACCGGGGGTGGTTGGGGCGGGGGGTCAGAGAGGTGGTGTGAGCGTGCCCTCGGGACCGGTGGGCCAGACGGCCCCTTGTTCGATCCACCGCCGGAGGATTTTTTTCTCTACTTTCAGCAGGCGGTCACCGACTGGGGGCATGACATCCAGACTGGCGTGTGTGGCTGAAACATTGCTGATCAGGCGGCTACGTTCTGGATGGTGGGGCACGATGCGGGGCCCGGCGGGCCCGGCGGCGAAGGCGCGCTCACGGTTTTCCAGACTGTAGCCGGCGATGGCGGTCTGGCCGCTGTGGCAGGCTAGGCACTTGGCTTGCAGGATCGGGCCGACGTGCGTGCGGAAGGAAATGTGGTCGCGGCTGGTGGCCAGCGCTTCGCTCGTCAGCGGCGTCCAGTCGGCGGGAGCGGTTTCAGATTCTGGGGGGGAGGAAGTCAGCTGGCACGATGGCAGCAGCCAGACGGTGAGCAGAGCACAGGCGGTGAGGGAGCGGGTGACATGCATGCCATTACGTTGGTAACGGCCGACGTGCTTGTCAATGATGGTCGAGACTCATGGATCGCACCGCAGCGCGAGGCATTTCAGATACCGGGCTTCCTTGAACGCGGCCGGATGGTCGATAGCATGATGGCTGGTCCACAGTTCCTGAAAGGAACGGCCGGCATCGCGCACGGTGCGGCGGATGGCGGAGAAAAATTCTGCTTCATCGACATGGGCAGAGCACGAAGCGGAAACGAGCACACCGCCGGTTCGGAGGCGGGCTACGGCGGAGGCATTCAAATGGGCGTATCCCTCAAGTGCGCCCGCCCGTTCCGATTCGCGGCGCGCCAGCGACGGGGGGTCGACGATAATCATGTCATAGCGCTCAGGTGATGGCCGGGCCAGCCAAGCGAAGGCATCGGCCTGCACGGAGTGGTG
>JALRGB010000775.1 GCA_023253575.1 Verrucomicrobiales bacterium | reverse complement strand
CCTTTGGACATGATCCAGCCGCTGCCCCACAGACACTAGTTCTGGTCACATCTCGAGCCCCGGATGCGGTTCAAGCTTCTCGCGAAAACGATCGGGAATGGGCGCACTCTGAATCGTACCAGCCGCACGGTCCGCTATCACACTGACCACCACCACCTCGCCTGTCGCTGCCCGAACCCTTTTCCCATCAGGGTCTTTCCAAAAATACCCGCGATATCGAATCGACTTGGAACGGACTTCCACCACCAGTAGTTCGATCTCGATTTCATCCTCAAATTGCAACGGCACATGGAAATCGCATTTGGCACTGACTCGCGGCCAACCATGCCGGACCGGACTGCGCCAGTTTTCCTCCGGATGAACCGACAAACCAAGCGATCGCAGAAAAGCATGCTCCGCTTCCTCCATGTACTTGAAAAAGTTGGAGAAATGAACAATGCCAGCCAGATCGGTCTCATGAAAGAGCACACGGCGACGATGAAGATAGCGCGAAGCCATACCAACGACTCTGAGGCGCGCGCCGACGTGACGCAAGATCGTTTGGCGCTCGCCCCGAGATCAACCCGGCGGCTGGGCGCAGACCGCAGGCTTCACCACACGCTCTGACACTCACCACTCGTTCAACCATTTCCACCGCGCCGCGGCCCAGCTTGAATCCGCGGGTGACAGAGGCTATTATAGCGATCAAGAAGATGAAGCTCCCCTTCCCCATACTCGCCAGCCGCCCCCGTCGGCAGGCCGCCGTTTGGGCTCGATGGACGTGGATCGCCGCCTGCATCCAATGGCTGCTGGTCGCCGCCGCTGGTCATGGACAGACCCGTCTCGACCTGCAGGCTGATGCGGATGGGCAGTTCGTCCGGCTGATGGCAGGCGGGCTTGCTGGGCAGTTGCTTCAGCTTGAGCACAGCCGCGATCTGGTCGTGTGGACTGAAAAAGCGCGGGTCCTCGATGAATTGTATAGTTATCGCGAGGGAGTTGACGCTTCGCTGTCACATGGGTTTTACCGGGTTCAGGCCCGACCGGCGCGAGGGGACGATGACTGGTCAAACCAACTACTGGGATCATCTTCGACCCTGTTTCAACCCGGCAGTGGTGGCGGAGCGGCTTCGATTGCCTTTGCTAAGTGGACGATTGCTTTGTCGCAGCCGGACCGGGTTTATTTCCAAGATTCCGTTAAGTATCCGTATCATCTAACTTTTGCGAGGGCCCGACTTCCCGGCTACGCCGCCATGGGCGCACTCGAATTCAATGCCCTCTCGCTCTACGCCTCCACGGCGCAACAATTGGTTCTGGGCTCAGTGCTGCGTGCCCCCGACCCTCAGATTCGCGAACTGGGCATTCAGATTACCGGCCAAGAGGCATTTCCCGCCGCTCAATGCGTCGAATGGGTCGACGCCGTCCGTCAGCGGCTGGTCGCCGAACCCGGCTGGCGCGTTTTTTACCTTCCGTCCGTCGAGCAGCAAGCGGAAACCGAGGCCCATCGCCCGCTCTTTGCCGCTCGCGGACTGGAAGTCGACTCGCTGAAGCGCTGGATCACCGACAATGCTTGCTTCTCCGCCGGCTGGGCCCTCGGCCGTCTGGTCTATGTCGCCTCTCCGGACATTCCTCGCGCTCTCGGCGATGGACGCCTGCGCTTCGATGACATCTTGGTCACTGACCACGTTCCGGCCGAATTGCCGGTACTCGCTGGTTATATCTGCCTGCAACCGGCCACTCCCAATTCCCATGTCGCCCTGCTCGCCCGCTCCCTGCTCATTCCGTTCGCCCACGCCAATGGCACCAGCCTGCAGGCCGAACTGGCCAGTCTTTACGGTCGCGAAATCTTGTTGGCTGTCAGCGAAGAAGACGGTTCCTGCCGCATCACTCTGACCGACGCCACTGGACGGTTGACGCCGGAACAACGGGCGGAAATTCTCCGACTTAAACAGGGCGGCCCGCTCGACATCACCCCTAAAGCACCCCGCGGTCGCCTCGTCGTCAGCGTGGACGATGCCACCCCAGCTGACATCCGCTACATCGGCGGTAAAGCCGCACACTTTGGGTTTCTCCGGCGCACCCTGCCAGACGACAGTCCACACCCAGCGCTAGCCATCACGTTCGACCTCTGGGATAGCTTTCTCTCCCAACCGGCCGCTCCAGGCATGAGTTTGGGCGAATTCATCCAATCAAAAGTAGCAGGTCATACTTACCCTCCGAACGTCCCAGCCCTCCGCGCCGACCTCGCCGCCATTCGGTCAGCCATCGAAAACACCGCCGATTTCACCCCGGAACAACGCGCCATCATCACGTCATCACTGCAAAACGCCGGTCTAACCGGCGCAAAAATTCGGTTTCGCAGCTCGACCAATGTCGAGGACGCTGAAAACTTCAGCGGCGCCGGCTTATACGACAGCTTCAGCGGATGTCTGGAGGATGACCTCGATGGCGACACCGCAGGCCCGAGCTGGTGTGACCCAACCGAAGCAAAGGAACGCGGTGTCTTCAGGGCCATCCGCAAAGTCTACGCCAGTTTCTACAACGAAAACGCCTTCCTCGAACGCCTGCGCCACAGTGTGGACGAAACCACGGTCGGTATGGCTGTACTGGTTCATTTCTCCGTGCCTGACATCATGGAAATGGCCAATGGGGTAGCCACCATGACGGTCGACATCACCCCCGGCGGCCGCACATCCTCAGCCCGGGTCGTCTCGCAACTTGGCGCCGTCTCCGTGACCAATCCGGATGGCCAGATGCAACCGGAAGTTGTCGCTGCCACGTGGGCGGACAACGCTGTCGAGGCCGCACCGCTCACGCGGCTACAGGCATCCAGTCTCACTCTGGATGGTAGTCCGGTCATGACATGGACTGCGGACTACCGCACCCTGCTCCGCCAGATGCTGGCCGCCGCGCACGCTTACGAATCGTACTACCCCCAAAAAACCAGCTACGAATTGGATTTCGAATTCAAACGGCTCACCCCCGGCCTCGTCGGAGTGAAACAGATGCGCCCCGTTCCGCATCCCACGCCGGTTCCCGTTCCTACTCTGCCGTAATGCGCAGCCTCCACACTCACCACCATGCCCGCCATCATCTTTACCGTCGTTTTTCACCTGACTCTGTTCTTCTGGATGGTTCCAGCGCCCTCCGTGCGTGGCGGGGTGCAAATCGACCAGATTCTACCCTCTGCCGAGCGCGTCAGCCTTAATTGGCTGGGCGGCCACGGCCCCTACTCCGTGGAAATTTCCCATGACCTGTTGCATTGGTCCGCCTACGGAGAACCGACCACCGCCCGCCAGTCCAGCCTTCCCGCATTCGCCGAAACGAGTTATTACCGGGTTCAAGACCTCGATCCGACAGCCACGTCCGGCGAATTTTTCGGGTTGATCCAAACCCAGCAAAGTGAATTTGGCTCCATCATGGGGCTGCATCGCCTCAAATCACGGCTCTGGCTGTATCGCACCAAAGAAGCACCGCACACCTCAGGCTCGTTCACCCCAGCCGCCTACTGGCGAAAACTCCGGATCCAGTATCAATATCTTGAGGGCAACCAAGTTCTTGTCTGGTCAGGAGCCCTCGAAGACCTCGGCACCGTGGCCACACCTGCCAGTCAAAAAATGACCGTTGCGTGGTCCCGCGGTAGCGGTCCCGAACTGAGATCCTACGTGCTAACCCTCGAGTTTCCCTACCCTCTCAACACCATCCGCACCAAACCTCCGTTCGCCAGCGATCCATACTACACCCTGCAATGCAGCTACGCCCGCCCGCAACCGCAATTTGACGCCTTCACCAGCTCGCTCGAAGCCACCCGTAGCGACAGCATCGCCCTCATCGAACTCTCCCCCTACAATCCAGCCGACCCCCAGCCGCCGTTCACCACCCGCCGATACACCGTGGAAAAAAAAGGCGCTTCCATCAATCTGCATTTTTTCGAGGGCCTGCCGCTCTACCAAGGCGAAATCCCGTGGATCCTGAAAACGTACCCGTTCGACCGCTGGCTCTCGCCCACTACCGGCTCCGGTACCGCCCTGCCTGCCTTCACCACCGACAGCTACTTCGCCCGCACCGTTCAGCCCGGACATCATAACTTCTACGAAAATGTCCTGATCGAACCCGCCCTCGATCCCACCATTTCCGAAAAAACTCGCGCCGCCCTGACCGCCGCCAACATCCGCCAGATCTTCACCTACAAAGACCTCGCCGGCGTGTCATGGGATGGGAAAACTCAGGACATCCTCTACATCGGCTTCGACAATACCGTGCACTTTCCCTGATTTCACACCATGCCGGTCATCGTCCGCAGCATCCGCGGCGCTATGCCAACGGAATTCCCCTACGCTCCCCTCACGGCCTCACTTCGTTCGCGGGAGGCTACGCCTGCAGGCCAGCGGTTGTCTCGCCATTGTTCCGCCGGGAGGATGCCAAATTATTTCCCCGCCACCGCGGCGTGCGTGGGACCATCGCATCGATGAAACTCGACCGTTTGATGGCTCGGCATGCGGAAATGGGACGCGTCGCCGCTGTGCTGGCGATTTCGGCCGGGCGGGTTCGGATCAATCAGGCGGTAGTGCGCGACCGCCATGCGGAGGTCGATCGTTTTGACGAGGTATGCCTCGACTCACTTATAATCCAGCGGCCGCAGCGCGCGTTGTACCTGATGCTGCACAAACCGGTTGGCTGGCTGAGTGCTACCCAAGATGCTCAGCACCCGACAGTACTTGATCTCATCGATGACCCGGACCGGACTACGCTGCATCTGGCGGGCCGTCTGGACCGCAGTACTTCCGGCTTGGTGCTGCTGACGAATGACGGTCGCTGGTCAAAACGACTCATGGCCGCCACTTTCAAAGTACCGAAAGTGTACCGGCTTGAGACCCATGAAATAATTCCGCCCAGCGCGGTGGAGGCGTTGGCCCGAGGGTTTTATTTTCACACCGAAAACATCCACACCCTGCCGGCCACCCTCGAAATCACCGGCGCCCGGGAGGCCCGTGTCACCCTTCACGAAGGCCGCTATCATCAGATCAAACGCATGTTTCACCGCCTCGGCTGCCGCCTCACCTCCCTCCACCGCGAAAGCATCGGCCAGCTCCAGCTCCCCGATTCCCTGCCCGCCGGGGCTTGGCGCGCGCTCACCCCGGAAGAAATTCAACAAGCCCTGACTCCATTTGGCCCGACTCCTCAGTCATGACCAAACCACTAAAATTCAAGTCACGCCCTCGCGGAAAAATTCGATCAAGCCGTTTACCAACAACGCATGTGGCCCGTCCTGAGATAACGAGCGAATTCAAGCCCTCCCTGTTTTTCTCCTCAGTAAACCTTTTCTCCGCGACTCGGAGGGGCGCTCGCCACCAATTTCATCTTACCCAAATCCAGACTGAAAAACGACTTTTCGCCCGACAGTGAAATCGAATCTGATCCCGCCAGCAGCGTAGGAAAACCAGAAAAAATCAATTGCTGCCGGTCGGCGCGGTAATCGATGCGAGAAGCCGACGCATGCAGCGTGCCGCCCGCACTCGTCACAACCGCCCGGGCGCGGCCGACACAACGAGCCATGGCCACCTTCCGATTGCCGTTCGCCTCCCGCCGCAGCGTCATCGTATCCGCATTCACCTCGACCCATGGCCGCTCAGAAACGGTCAAAAACTTTTCTTCCTTCCCCTTTTCAAACCCCATTATTTCGGGATCCAGCAAAATAACCGTAGAAGCCCCAACCAAGACCGCGGCCATGTCTCGAGCAATCTCTTTTCCCGAATATCCAAGCCGCTCCATCTGCGTGGCCGCCACGCCTAGCTCAGCATCTGTCAAAAGACGGAAATGGCTCGCGCGAGCGTCCACAACTATCGCTGGTAATTCGGCGGGAAGCCGGGCCCAAACTTGAAACTCAGGATCTCGAAATCGACCGGAATAACTTCTTGTCCACCGCGTGCCGACTGAGTTTTGGGAATTGTCGTCCCTCACAGTGCAGGGCGTCAGCAGCGGCCAGCTCGCAAGCCCCCCGGCCAGCAATAAAGGCGCATGCACGCGCCTCCATGACAACGGAAGGTGATTCATCGCACTTCATTGTATCCGACCAACCGTGGCCACGTCAATGTCGATTCGCCGCCGCCCGGCGCCGCCACGCCCACACGCCGAAAAAACTGAGCGCTAGGGCCATCAACGCATAGGCCGAAATCGGGCCAATGAGTCGCGGGGTGTCACGCCACAGCTCGTGAGCGAAGCGAAAGAGACCGTAACTGATCAAATAAAGATGAAATCGCTGCCCACGCAACGCATGGGCACGTTCCAAGGCCAGAACAACAGCGAGAAACAAAAGATTAAAGAGGATCTCAAGTGGCACCGCCGGCCACCGCGCAACACCGCTGTGATCAGCGAGCACCATCCACGATGGCCCGGTCATGACCTGACCCAGACAGCACCCGTGAAGCAGGCACCCGATGCGGCCACAGACCACACCAAAAGGAATGATCATCGCAAACAAATCTCCGGTCGTTTGGGTATAACCCAACCGCCACTTGGCCAGCTCCACTCCCGCATACCCTCCGGCCAATCCTCCCAACACGCTTTTGCCACCCGCCAGACCGGCCCTCGGGTCCGCTGGGCCACGACCGCTCCAGCCCTCGGCCAGAAAATACGCTAGACTGGCTCCCATCAGCCCAGCGGCCAAGCCCGCCAGATAAATAAGTGGGAGCCGCGCATCACTGCGGGCCTTGCGCAGCCAAAAAAGCACGCTCACTCCGATGCCCACCGCCACCGCCGCCGGGTACCAGAGCGGACCATCCAGCACCCGCAAAAATAAGCCGTCTCCGAAGGCAATAATCATAGGCTTTGAGAAGGAGAAAATACTTCTGATGCCATGGATTACTCACCCGCAACCCCATCCGGGGCAGCGCCATAATAACGGCAAAAACTGTCCAGCAACCCGTCCGGGCGAATGACATGCGTGCAACACCTGTCAATGCGATCCTGATCCCATGACCCCGAGTCCATAAACGGCTTAATCATGATTCGAAACCCCAAAGGAGCCTGCATCTCAATTCCATGCAACATCTGTCCCAGTGGATCACTCTCACATCCGCAATGAGCAAGATCGTCAATGCGGTAATTGACGCGGTCATGTAAAAACCCCTGTAGCTTGGTAAAATCAACGAAATGACTGATCGACTGCACCTCTGCTCCCACCCTCAAAAGATATCCAATAATGGCACAGTTTGGATCTCCGCAGGGAAGCGGCGTAAAATCGGCCGCCGTCAGCTTCCCTTCGGATGCTTCAATGGCCGAAATGACGATATCAGCCGCCGTCAGTCGCGAGGCCATCTCGACCGGCACCCGACCACTGCCAAACATCGGCTGAAATGTGATGCCATGGACATGTGGGCGCGCCAGCCCCACCTGGACCGCCTCCCAGACGTAAGGAAGGTTTTCTGGGATCACTGTCATAGCCAAGGTGATCGGCAACCCGATCGCGCCACAGCGGTCCAGCACCCGGTTTCTCAGTTCACGCAGATCCGCTCCGCGCAAATCACGCTGCCCAGCTTGTTGGGGACCATCATATTGCAAATACAGCTGAACGCCTTTGCGCGCAGCCATCGCGGCACAGCCGTCTAAAAACTCATCATCTTGAGCAATCCTCACGCCGTTGGTATTGATGAGGAGCATATCGATTTGCGGATGCTCCTGTGCCCATCGAGTCAGTTCGAAGAATTCAGGATGCAGGGTTGGTTCGCCTCCGGAGAGCTGCAATATTTCCAAGCGTCCTTTTCGGGCAATGACGCCATTGATGCGATCCTGAAGCTCACGCAGCGGTCGTGCCTTCACTTTGGATCCGACACCCGCTGGCGAATCAGCAAAACACGTCGGACAGGCCAAATTGCAGGAATCGACGATCTCAATTAATGCCAGACAGGTGGATAGTTTTTCAATGACATCGGGACGACCGGCATTGCTGCCCATCGTTCCGGCACATCCATCGCGACTAGCCGACCGACATGCCCCGGCCCGGCTTTCAAACTGAATCTCTGGCTGATCAGCCGCGGAAGTCCCATGGCTCAACCAATAAAATCGGGCATCACTCGCCAAGACTGTCTCCGATGTGCCATGCTCGGGACAGATTCGCTGCATCATGACGCGGTTCCCGTTACGAATGACCTGACCCGGCAGCGGTCGATGACACAATGGGCAACGAGTCGTCGTATTTTTGAGATGCTCGATCATGCCGTTACTTTACAGGAGACCGCCTCGCTAGAACACATAAATTACGTCAATCCAAGGAGATGTATCGGCTGCTCGCAGAAAATCAATCGACGGGCCGACCCTCGGGCATAGACAAAACGAGCGCATTTTTTCAACTGCTTGTGGTTCGACCCCGGTCTCTGCGACTGCTGTGAGAAAAAGTTCTGGGTGCCGCGGCATCATTGCGTCATCTTTGCCACATGGCAGCCCTCGTGTTGAGTCGCGCCCCCTGTATCCATGCCGCTTATGATTGCCATTTGCTTGTTTCAACCGGTCCGCCGGGCCATCACCCGCGCCTTGCTCGCTGTCCTCATGCTGCCGGCCGCCGCCATCGCGCACCCCGACAAGGTGGAAGATCAACTCAAAATCCATTTTGCCACCGGCACGCATCCACTGGAGAACGGCCGCTGGGACGATCTCACTCACCACGCCAGCGCCGCCGTGCAAGGGAATCCCGTGCTCGAGAACATCGGGCCCGCGCAAGGCCTGCGCTTCGGCGGCCGCCGCGACTGGCTGCTGGTCGCCCCCGACCGCGCCGCCGCCACCCCACTCTTGCCAGCTCGTGACTTAAGTATTTCAGCATGGGTCCTGCTCGACGAAACCCAACCCGAAGGCGGCATCGCCGGATTCGTTCAAGATAATGGCCCGTTAGAACAAGGTTGGGTCCTCGGATTTAACCAGTCCCACTTCACTTTCAGACTAGCCACCACCGGCGCCGATGACGGCGATGGGTTGCTCACGACCTTGATCGCCACCACCACCCCGATCGCGCGCGGACGATGGCACCACGTCGTCGGCACCTACGACGGCACAGCCATGCGCCTCTACGTCAACGGCCAGCAGGAAGCCGAATCATCCGCTCAGTCAGGCGACATCCTCTACCCAGCGGATGGCCGGCTGACAGTCGCCGCTTACGCAGATGCCAACGAATTGTACCCAATGGAAGGAGCCCTCCAAGAAGTGAAACTCTATTCACGAGTGCTCACCCCCACCGAAATCGCCGCCGTCGCAGAAATAAATGCCGGCCTCATCGCTTGGAAACCGCCCGTCAATGACGTGCTCAAATTCATCGTCCAGCCGTATCTCCAAGCCGCCACGACCCAGAGCATGACGGTCATGGCTGAAATGACCGGCGCCGCCAACCTCAGGGTCGACTACGGCGAGGCCCAGCCGCTCACTCTTTCCTCTACCTCCACCGAGTCACGAGTGCTCAATACGTTGACCCTCAACGATCTGAAACCACATACCCGCTATTTTTACCGGGTCACAGCCAGCGACGACGCCGGTAATTTGGCCCGTTCAGACATCGCCACGTTCCAAACGATGCCCGGACCACAAGATGCGTGGGCCTTCGGAATCCTCGGCGACACTCAGCGGAATCCTGAAGTGACCCGACGCTGCGCCGAGGGCATCTTCGCCCTCAGGCCAAATTTCATGCTCCATTGCGGCGACGTGGTCGACGACGGGTTTGCCAAATCACAGTGGCTTTTCGATCTATTTGCTCCCTGCGCCCCGCTCATGGCGCATGTTCCTGTCTTCCCTGTCATCGGCAACCACGAGAAGAATTCCCATTGGTATTACGATTATTTTCACCTGCCCGAGCCTGAGTATTTCTACACCTTCAAGTGTGGCAATGCCGAGTTCTTCATGATCGACTCCAACAAACCCAGCACGCCCGGCAGCGAACAATATGCGCGACTGGAAAAAGCACTCGCCGCCTCCACCGCCACATGGAAATTCGCCGCCCACCACCATCCCTGCTTCAGTTCGGATGAAAACGACTACGGCGACGCCTGGAAAGGGAAGGAAGACATCAATTTCCGCCCCGGCGATGACGCCGTTAGCGCGTTGATTCCGCTCTACGAAAAGTACGGGATCGACGTCGCTTTTGCCGGCCACGTCCACAGTTATGAACGCACTTGGCCCATCCTCAACATGACCATCAATCAGGCCCGCGGAGTCCGATACATCGTCACCGGTGGCGGTGGAGGTGGTCTCGAACAAGCCGGACCGCAGCGCGCCTGGTTCAGTATCCACGTCCAACGCGGTCACCATTTCTGCTTCGCCACCGTGCAGGACCGTACCATCCAGTTCAAAGCTTATGACATCG
>JALRGB010000632.1 GCA_023253575.1 Verrucomicrobiales bacterium | reverse complement strand
ATTGAGTTTCTCGGCACGGTGGGGTGTCAGCCGCGGGAGTTTTTTGATTTTGTGGAAGATTGTGCGGCGGGAGAGCCGGTTTCGCCGGCCTCGGCGTTACTGGTGGCGGCGGTGCGGCGCGATTATTTCATGATCATGCAGGGCGGGCAGACGTCGGAGACGTTTTTTCCTGCTTCGGCCTTGCCGGCCAAGACGGACGCGGCGGTCGCGGGGATTCCTTATTTTGCCCGTATTCTGCAGAAGGCGCGGCTCAAACTGCGCGGCGAACTGGATCCTGATACCATGTTTGGCTGTGGCGGGGACCGGGCATTTTTGATGGCCTGTGATGTGCATCCAGCAGACTTCCTGCGTCACGTCTGGGCGGCCGGAGAGGATGACACAAAGATCATTGCCCTCGTGACTGCGGGACGCCAGACTGCCGCGTGAAAAACCGTCTTGCTGCACTCCATGATCGCTTGACCTCCACCGTGCTGGGCGCGGAAGAAGAGGCCTACTGGCTCGTTGTCGCCCTGCTGGCTCATGGCCATGTTCTTATTCAAGGCGCACCCGGAATCGGTAAAACCACGCTCGCTCACACCCTAGCCACCGGTATCGACGGGACGTTCAAACGAGTGCAGTTCACTCCAGACTTGCTCCCCTCAGATATTCTCGGTTACAGCTTATTCCACCAAGGACGAGGCGAGTTTCAATTTATTCCAGGCCCGGTCTTCGCTAATATCGTCCTAGCAGACGAGATTAACCGAACCAACCCCCGGATTCAAAGCGCCCTGCTCGAATGCATGAACGAACGTCAGGTCACCATGGATGGCGTGACTCGTCCGCTGGAAGCACCGTTCCTCGTGATCGCCACGCAGAATACTCTCTACGCGACCGGTACCTTCCCGCTGCCAGAACCACAGCTCGACCGGTTTCTGCTCAGCTTGACCCCGCCAAGTCCGGACGCCGCGCTGCTGTCGGAAATCTTGGCCCAGCACGCCGCTCAGCCCGTCGCCACTCCCACCCCACCGCTCTTGACCGCCGCCGATATCAGATCGCTGCAAGAAGAAGTGCTGCGCCTCCCCGTCGCAGAAACGATTACTTCATATATCGCCGCACTCGCGCACGCCGTGAAAAAACATGATGGCCTGCGCGGCGGATTGTCGCCGCGCGCCGCCATCGCCCTGCTGCGCGCCTCACAAGCGGTCGCCTGGCTCGAAGGTCACGCCGCCGTTCATCCCGATGATGTCAAACGCGCCGTCCTCCCGGTCTGGCAACACCGGCTGCCAGTGCGTGAGACCGGCGAAACCGGCGGTACCACCACCCGCCAATGGCTCGAACACCTGCTCAAGGTCGTGCCCGTGCCGTGAGTCCCGTCAAGTTAGATAATTTGCAATTCCTTGAGCGTTGTATGCAGCAAGGCGGTTTTTTCTTCGTCCAGTCCGACCATGGGCAGGCGGAGGGTGGGTTCGCCAAATCCGGCTAGCGACATGGCGGCTTTGATGGGGACGGGGTTGGTGTCGAGTTTGAGGAAGGCGCTGAAGAGGCGGTAATACTTTTTATGCACGGCGAGGGCTTGGTCGAACCGGCCGTCGAGGGCGTGGCGGACGAGGTCGCTCATGGCTTGCGGGACGAGATTGGAGGCCACGCTAATGACGCCAACGGCACCCACTGACATAAAGGCGAGGGTGAGGCTGTCGTCGCCGGAAAGCACTTGAAAACCGGCTGGACAGGTGGCCACGAGCTGGCTGACTCGTTCCACGGAGCCGCCGGCTTCTTTCATGGCGACGATGTTCGGGCAGTCGGCGGCTAGGCGCGCGGTTGTCTCGACGCTGATTTCGATGCTGCTGCGGCCGGGAATGCTGTAAAGGATGATGGGCAGAGAGGTGGCCTTGGCGATGGCCTTAAAGTGCCGATACAGCCCTTCTTGCGACGGTTTATTATAGTACGGGCAGACTTGAAGTGAGGCATTGGCTCCCGCTTTTTCAGCGGCCTTGGTCAGGGAGACGGCTTCGTCCGTAGAATTGGATCCGGTGCCGGCGATGACCGGGCCCCGGCCCCGGGCGCACTTGATGGCCAATTCGATGACGGCATGGTGCTCGTCATGCGAGAGGGTGGGGGATTCGCCGGTCGTGCCGCAGGGCACAATACCGGTCACTCCTCCTTTAAAACTGGCTTCCACCACCTTCTTGAAGGCGGCAGTGTCGATTTTGTTCTTCCGAAACGGGGTGATGAGGGCTGTGTGAACTCCGGCAAACATGGATGGCGGATATGGCGCAGGGACGGGCTCCGGTCAACCACGGGCCGTAGAGAAGAAGCGCCCGCTGGAAATAGACCCCACCCTGCTCCTTACAAGGAAGCCATGGCCCGTTCGGTGACCGGGTTTTTCGGAGTGTCGGCCAGTTCCGGACGGGTGTGGGAGGTCAGTTCATCCCGGAACTTGGAAATAATGGCCTCGGTGGGCCATGAACAAGCTTCGCCAAAGGCGCAGATCGTCTTGCCATCGATCTGGTAAGCGACTGATTCTAAAGTGGTCACATCTTCTGGTGAAGCGTGGCCAGCGACAATGCGGTCGCTGATCTTTTTCATCCAGAGGCTGCCTTCGCGGCAGGGAGTGCACTGACCACATGATTCGTGGGCGTAGAAAGTGTTCAGATTGTTAAGCACCCAGGCGATATCGCGCGAATCGTCCATGATGATGACCCCACCCGACCCCGCCATGGTGCCGGCCGCCGCCATGGTGTCGAAATCCATGGGCAGCTCTTCGAGCCCCATTTCGACGACTTCGGCGCCGCGTTTGATTTTGTAGGTTTCTCCTGCTTTGAGGATTTTCGATGACGATCCTCCAGGGATGATGGCCTTGAGGGTGCGCCCTGGTTTCAGGCCGCCGCAGAGGTCATTGATGACTTCGCCCATGGTCAGGTGGCCGACCTGGATTTCGTAATATCCAGGTTTTTGCACATCACCGGAGACGCACAGGATGCGGGTGCCGGTATTATTGGGTTTACCGAGCTTGGCGTATTCGGCACCGCCCATGCGCAGGATGTGGACCACGTGGCAGAGTGATTCCACGTTGTTGACGATGGTCGGGCACATGTACAGACCGAGGGCCGCTGGGAAATACGGCGGCTTGATGCGTGGGTACGGTCGTTTTCCTTCGAGCGACTCAATCAATCCGGTTTCTTCCCCGCAAATGTACGCCCCGGCGCCGCGGTGCACGAAAATTTCCAAATCAAAACCTTCTTTGCCAAGGATGTTTTTCCCCAGAAATCCACGCTGGCGGGCCTCCTCGATCGCTTTTTCGCAGATGGTGGCGGCGTGCGGGAATTCTTCGCGAATGTAGATGTAAGCGACTTTGGCACCAACGGCGAGGGCAGCGATGGCCATGCCCTCGATGAGCTGGTGTGGGTCTTGGTGGAGGATGTAGCGGTCTTTAAAGGTCCCGGGTTCAGACTCGTCTGCATTGCAGATCAAATAAACGGGTTTGGTGTTGGTGGGCGAAATAAACCCCCATTTGACCCCAGTGGGGAAACCCGCTCCGCCGCGGCCGCGCAGCCCGCTAGCCTTGACTTCGCCAGTAATGGCCGCCTTCTCCATGCCAATCGCCTTCTGCAACATGGCGTACCCGCCATCCCGTAGATAACAGTCGATTCCGTTATCCCAGTCGGCACGATCAATATTTTTGAAAATCAAGCGGTGCTCCCGTGGATGGGGCTCCTTGCCAGGCTTGTAATGGATGCTCATGATTGAAGGATGAAGGCGGAAATGATCACTGATCAAAGGACGGAAAATACGGCCGCCAATGACCGCTGCCTCCGCCCCGCAAGAACGTCTACCACCCCAGTCGGGCAAGCCCGTTTTATGAAATTTTTTCACTCGCCCCTGGCGTTCACTTTCGTCTCGTTCCGTTCGCCTTCTCATGCGTCAGCCCGTCGCCCACCCGGGTCGCGTGTTGGTCCACCGCCCGGGCCATCGGTCGCCCCTTAGGCGGTTCGCTGGGATTGCGTTTGCTTTCTGATCGATGGCGGTTGTGGGGGCGCGGGGGGCGCGGTGAAGGAATTCCCGCCGTGGGCCGGGATCGCGGGTGAAAACTGCTTTCCGCGACAGGCGGTTGCTCGTAGGGTAACGGCGTGCAGGCCTTGATTGAGACATGTGTGATGCTGGCGCGCGCCATCTTGGGTGATACCAAGGTGCGGCGGCAGTGGATGTTTGCTGGCACGTTGATGGTGCTGGGGTTTGTTTTTGGCGGCTATTTTCTGGCCGGAGCGGTGCTGCGCGCGTATCCGGTCCTTTTTGCCGCGTATGTTTTGGCCTCGCTCGTGGGAGTACTTTTTCTCGCGTTGTTTGCCTTGTATGACATGCTGATGATCCGCCGCGACTTTCAGGAGGCGCGGCGCGCCGCTCATGAGGAAATGGTGCGGTCCTTGCGCGAGCGGGAAAATGGCGGGACCGACGGAAGGGCGTGATGAGCGCATCAATGATTCGGTCAGGGCAGGGTTGGGTTGGGTTGGACAAATGCCCAAAAACGAGCGACCACTCAGCAGGATGAAAGCTTTGACTCTGACGGCCTACAATGAATTTGCTTTTGACGACGTACCCCAGCCGGAGGCTGGCGCAGACGAGGTGCTGGTGCGAATCAAAGCCTGCGGTATTTGCGGGAGTGATGTGCACGGGTACGATGGAACTTCTGGACGACGCATCCCGCCCGTCATCATGGGGCATGAAGCCAGCGGTGAAATTGCGGCCGTGGGGGCGGGGGTGACCGGGTGGAAGGTGGGGGACCGGGTGACGTTTGATTCGACCGTTTATTGCGGGACGTGTGATTATTGCCAGCAAGGGCAGGTCAATTTGTGCACGCATCGCCGGGTGCTTGGGGTGTCGTGCGGCGAGTACCGTCAGGACGGGGCGTTCGCCGAATATGTGAAGATTCCAGCGCGTATCCTGTTCGCCCTGCCCGATCATCTGACGTACGAACAGGCCGCCTTCTGCGAGCCGCTCTCGATTGCGCTGCACGCTGTCGAGCGCGTGCAGCCGCGTCCGGGAGATACCGCGCTGGTCATCGGGGCCGGCGTCATCGGGTTGCTGGTGCTCCAAGTGCTGAAAATGAAAGGATGCCGCCGGGTCTTTGTGTCCGATCTCAACGAGGCGCGCCTCGCCATCGCCCTCGCCACTGGAGCCGACGAAGTCTTCGTGCCCACCGCCTGTGACGTGACCGGAGAAATGCTTTTGCGCACTCAGGGTGAAGGCTGTGACGTGACCATGGAATGCGTCGGATTCGGCGCCGCCGTGCGCACCGCCATCGATGCCGTGCGCAAAGGCGGTCGCGTCGGATTGGTCGGTAACCTAGCCGCCACCTGTGACCTGCCGCTGCAAAAAGTGGTGACCCGCGAAATCAGCCTGCATGGGTCCTGCGCCTCGTCCGGCGAATACCAAGCCGCGGTGGATGCCCTCGCCCAAGGATTGATCAATACCACCCCGCTGCTGAGCGCCGTGGCCCCTCTCGAGGAAGGGGGGGCATGGTTCGATCGCCTGCACGCCGGTCGCGAACCGTTAATCAAAGTCATTCTCCAGCCGTGAGTCGCCCCTTCTGCGCGACGGTTGTCCTTTTTCGTATGTTGGGTCGCTGGGTCGCTGGGTCGCTGGGGCGCTGGGGCGCTGGGTCGCTGGGGCGCTGGGGCGCTGACCCCGGTCAGGGCGCCGAACGTCT
>JALRGB010000627.1 GCA_023253575.1 Verrucomicrobiales bacterium | reverse complement strand
ACAGGGCCGTGACCCGGGTGCCCCCGAGAATCGCCTGAATGCCGATAACCACCCAGATGACCGACATCAACCGCACCGGCAGCGACCACCGGCGGACAGCCAGCGAGCCGCCAAGCCAAGCGAGGCACAACACACCCAGCCCGATGGCCAGCCATCCCCAGACGACTTGCCCTTCAGGCGCTACCCGCGGCGACTGATTGAAGGCCACCGCCACCACCAAGGCCACCGACAACAAGACAACAATGATCAATTCCGACACCGAGAGCGGCCATTCGCGCACCCCCGGGAGCCGCAGACGCCGGCGGTCAGCCACGACCACCCCGAAAAATAACAACATGACCAGTCCCGTCAAAAGAGTGGCCAACCAGCGGTGTCCATGCTCCAGCAAAAGCGGCAAAAGCCCCCACCATCCATCAGGATTGACGCGGTTAAAAGCCAACGGCCAGTCCGGCACGGCTAGTCCAACATTTTCCGTGGTGACTGCGGCCCCCCACCAGATCAGCAGGACAGCCCACGCAATGATGAACAGCGCAAAACGGTGAAGCCACCGGGGGATCGAAGAACTCGCGGACACGGCTAAATGAGGCTCGCGGGCAACTGCTGATAGGGACTTGGCTGCCGGGGAAGCGCCCCCAGCGTGACCTGACCCGCCTCAGGACCGACTGTCCTGACTTGCCCGGCTAGAGGAAAACGAATGAAACGCACGGCCGGATGACATCGATTGTCGGGAATCCTGCCACAACTTGATGACGCCCCGTCGGCAGGACCGCGCGAGGCTGTCCGCCACTCATCGAGCGGCCGTGGCCACGACCGGAGTCACACCCCCAGCAGCTGCCTGCTGGGCGGCCGGAGCCGCGGCCGGCGCCGGAGTTTTTTCCTTATACCAGGTCGCAAATTCTTCGGGCGACTTGACCTCGAGAGTCGAGCGCATCACGCCGTGACCGGAGCCGCAGAGCTGGCCGCAGACGATATCCCAAGCACCGACCTTCTGAGGAGTGAACCAAATGTGAGACTCCGTTCCCGGGATAGCATCTTGCGCGATCCGCATCGGCACGAGCGCGAGGTTGTGAATGACGTCTTTGGCCGTGACGCCGACGATGGCTTTCTGGCCCAGCGGGATGGTCAGCGTATTCAGGTCGGTGAAGTCGTCCTTGGCATTGGGGTCCGCCATGTCGATACCAACAGGATTGGTCGACGAGACGAGCAACGAATCCACGCGACCGAATTTGCCATCGGGGCCGCAATAATGAAACCACCAGCGGTATTGTTCCCCGACGGCGCGCACGCGAACGACGGTGGAATCAGTAGGAAAACCATCGACCCGGCGGCTCCAGAGCGGGTAGGCGAATCCCAGCAGCAGAACGGCTTCAGTGATAATCACGCCGACCTCAATATGAGTCGTGGCGTGACCTTGAATGCCATAGTGATTGGCGCGAGGGTTTTTCGACCGGCGGAATTTATAAAGTGCGACGGCGATGAAAACCGCCCAGCCAGCGCCTAGGATCAGCATGAACCAGTGGACAAATTCCAGCAGCTGGTCCACCACCACGCCGTGTTCCGACGCGAGGTCCGCAATCCCCATCCATTGATTCAAAATGCCCATGAGTGTAAGTGGTAAGAAGAAAAGTTAGTGGCTGGACGGAGGGATGGGAACGCCCGCGGCAGCCCCCGAAAGTTGAAATTGACTCAGAGCTCGCTGCTTGCGAACAAACCCCACAGCCACCGCCAGAAACCCGCCAAAAACGACCGTCATCACGCCCAGCATGACAAAGATCGCCCCATTAGCCGCCTGATTGATAGCCGATCCAGGATCGACACGACAGGTTGGGCAAGCCAGCAATTCAGTGAGAGCGAGCATGGAGAGACAGCAGGTTAAATGATGAGCTGACCGGATTTTTTAAGGACAAACCACACGCCATAGCCGGCGAGGGCGCACCCCATGGCTGCGCTGAAAACTCCCATCAGGCCCAAGCCACTGACCAGCTCCGCGCCACCGCGGGTGAAGACCCAAAGGGCAAACCCCATTGAGCTGAGCACAGCCAGCACAATAAAGAAGACGTGGAATGATTTGAGGGACATGGCGGCGGACAGGCGGTGGTACGAACCTTATTTGTCGTAGAAGCTGAAGTGAATCGGGTCGTAATGGTGCAAGACCGTCAGGAACATCAGCGATGCGAAGAAGATGAGGGTAAAAATGAGAAACTTATAAATCAGGCCGCGTTCATGATTGAGGTGCATGAAGATCAAGCCCACGCAGGCGGCCTTGAAGGTGGCGATGGCCAGACCGACAGCGAGGTTATAGGCGTGACTACCGAAGTCGACGTACGACACGGCCACGGTGATGATGGTTCCAAAGATCAGAACCAGAAGCACGTAGAAGTACTTCTTGAAGCTGGCCTTGATTTCCTTGACCACGGCCGGATCGGGCGTGTGCAAGTCAACGGCAGGCTTGGCTGAGTCGTGCGAATGGTCCATGAGCAACAGAAATTAGATAACAGAAAGCGGGCTTAGAGGAGATAGAACACTGGGAACAGGAAGATCCAGACCAGATCGACAAAGTGCCAGAAGAGACCGCCCACTTCGACGCGATTGGCGAGGTGCTCAGGATTCTTATCGTACAGGCGGCGCCCGAAGAAGAAGAAGTGGCCAAGGACCAGCGCCCCGCCGATGACGTGCAGTCCGTGCAGACCAGACATCAGGAAGTAGATGGCGTAATATGTATTTAGGTGCGGGCTGTAATTGGAGAAAAACGTGGCTTCGCTGGCAGGCACAGTGACGACCTGATGGTGATGGGCATGCGGATCAGAGCCCAGATGATCGCCTTTGTAGGCTTTGCGCATGACTTCGCCGTATGTCTGCGGCAGTCGGCGGTCGGGATCATCGCTGGCGAGGCCCTTGTTTTTGGATTCCTCGAACTTGGTCAGCACCTCGGACTTGTGGTGGAGGAAAACCTGGCGATTCTCCTCGCCGAGGTATTTCCAAATCATGGCTGAGTCACCGGCATCGAGATTTTCCTGCAAGCCTTTGACTTGGCGCAGGTCGAAGCCAGAGACCTCCAAAACCAGCGAGTCATTGTGCAAGACGCCCTCGAGGCGAGTGCCATCGCGGAACGTCAATTCATTACCGAGATAACTGGCGACATGCCGGCGTTCCGCAGAAAACTTCAGCGGGGCGCCCTCAACGACGAGCCGCACATTCCCTTGGTCGGCTGACTCGCGAAGTTTCTTCAGCGCCACTTTATATCCTTCCACTACCGTGCCGTCCGGCAGCTTGAAGCTTCCATTGACCGCGCCCGCCCGCTCCAGAAACCCGACTTCCGATTTACGAAGGTCGACGTTGATCGCCGTCACTTCATGGAAATCGATTTTTTGTTTCGGATGGTGGCCGTCGAGCACGCTGCCGTCGGGGAGGCGAACCGCCCAGTGGGTGAACTTGCCGTAATATTCGTAGGTTTTGATCCCGAGGAAGAGCAGCGCGCACAGCAACGTCAGCCCCATGCAAATCTTGTATTTGCCGAACTGACGCATTTTCAGGAAGGCCCAGGCAAAGACCACCGTGACCGACGAGAGAATGAGAACGAAGGTGTTGATGAAGCCTGGCAGCACGCCGAGCTCATGGACAGGCCATGGGTAGTCGGCGCCAATGCGCAGAAAGACGTAGCTGGAGAACAGCCCGCCAAAAAGCATGACCTCGGAGGCGAGAAAGAGCCAAATGCCAATTTTGGCATTCCAAAGGCCGGTATCAGGCCGGGCCGTGACGGTGTAGGGAATCTCCATGTGCGAAAAGCGTAGCTGCTGGGGTCGGGGACCGATTCAGATCAATGATGGTGGGTGCCGGGCAGAGCGGCGATGACGGGCTCGGGCTGGCCGGGCGATTTTTCCCACTGTGGAGTGTAGTCGCTTTCCACGCCGGGCAGACTGTACTCGTAGGGCCCGCGGTAAGCGACTGGCTCTTTGATGAAGTTGCCGTGGGGTGGCGGGGTTGGTGTATTCCATTCCATGGTAGTGGCCTGCCATGGGTTGTCCGACGTAATTTTGCGACCACCCCAGATACTCCAGAAGAAATTGATGATGAATGGGATTTGGGCGACAGCCATGACGATGGCACCGGTCGTCATGACCTCGTTGAGGAAGAGGTAGTTGTTTTTACCGAAGAGCCACCACAATTGTTCCGGCAGCATGTCATTGGCGATTTCTTCGTAGGTACGGCCGCCGTTGTAGGCGCGGCGGTGGAACCCGTGCATCCCTTGAATCATCATCGGGGCGAAGACAACGTTCATGCACACCAACGTGGGCCAGAAGTGGAGATGCCCGAGGAAGTTGTTCATCATCCGACCAGTCATCTTCGGGAACCAATG
>JALRGB010000536.1 GCA_023253575.1 Verrucomicrobiales bacterium | reverse complement strand
CGATACCTCATCCCGTGTGTCAAGCCGAACTCGACGCTCCGGTCGGTGTTGGATTCGATCAACGCCAACGGGGTGTGGACGACGCAAGACATGAATGATGCCGGAACCGGCGGCGACAAGGTGGCGGGAGACGGAGTCTTTTCGGTCACGGTGCCTCCTCAGGCTGATACCTCGATTATCCAGTTCTATGTGCGGGCCACGGCGTCTGGCGATCAGGTCAACGAACTGCCACGCGACGGCGCCAATCGCCCCGCCATGTGGATCGTCGATAATGCGCCTCCGGGCGGACGGCCAGGTACCGTCGCCCACCGCTTCATCATTTCCAAATACCACCGAAATGCGCTGGGCAATGGCGGGTGGTCAGCCAAATACGACTGGGATTTTCCCCGGATGTCGAACTTCGAATTTAATGCCACCGTGATTCTCGGAGAGACGAGTTTCCCCGGCGGCCCCGAAGTCCTCTACAACTGCGGCATGCGCAAAGGTGGTAGCCCGTGGACCCGGTCGGATGCCAATACGCTGGATCGACTCCGCTGGAAATCGCCCGGTGATGCGCTCTATCGCAACCGCTCGAAGACCGGGGTCGATAACGACGCAGCTGGAGGATCGCGCTTCCACAACCGCATCACCCGTCACTTTTTGTATCTGCTCGGGTATCCCGTTCCAGATCACGAATTTATCCAGCAGATTGTCAACGAAGACGCTCCGCGGATCGGTGATGACATGGAGCCGACGGATACTGATTTCTTCGACCGCGCGTACGCTGATGGTGGCGAAGGTCAGTTGTTTGAAATTGATGATGCGTGGTTTATGTATGATCAGGCTCCGAATAGCCCGGGTGCAGAAAACCGCCTTGATGCCGGCAGCGTGACTGGACGCTGGGCCTTGACCGACTGGACCAACCCCGCCATCCCTCCTACCCCTTCGGCTGACAGCCCGATCTTTTTCCATGGCAACTGGCCGGTGCGCTTTCCCGAAGATCGTTATGACTACGCCTCGCTGGCCTCGTTGATCAAGACCACGGTGACTGGTGCGACGACTTCGCAACTGTGGCGCGATCAGGTCTCGCGGCAGCTCGACATCGAACGAGCCGCTCTTTACGCTGCCGTGCGCGGGTATATTGGCGAATGGGACAATTTCACTCTTAACCGCGGCAAAAACGGATACTTTTATCGCCGTCCCATGGATGGGAAATTTGAGTTTCACCATTGGGATAGTGACCTTGCTTTTCAGAATACGGGCGAGGGGTTTTTGGGCACGGCGGGTGGACTGGGGTGGACCAATCTGACGGGCCGTCCGTGGTTCCGGCAGCGGGTCAATTTTTACCTGACCGAGCTTTTGACCAAGTACACCAAAGATTCGCCGCGCATGAATGCGTGGTTGGCGGCGATGAACTACCAGGCTGGAAGCAGCGACGGGTTGGCTCCGTTTAAAACGAGCGGCTTCAGTTACCCGGGATGGTTTAGCGGCCGTCAGGCGCCCGCCATTAGTTTCGTCAACCAAGCAGGAGGAAGCAATTATACGCGCGCTTTTGCGGTAACCACAGCCGCCGGTCAAACCGTGACCACGCCGTTGTTCACCCTTGAAGGCGTCGCCTCGTCCAAGGTGTATACGGTCGACGTCGATGGCCATCCCGAGGCCGCCGCGGAGTGGGTCCCGGAGACCGGTAATTTTGGTAAATGGAAGATCAGCGGGGTTGCGCTCGCCAGTGGATTGAACACGCTGACGGTGCGGGCGCTTGGATTGAAAGGCGAAGTCATAACGACGGCGCCGCTGACTGTCACGTTGACGCCTAATGCGCCGCCGATCGCGGTGCTCACGACGGTCCCGTCGTCGCTGAATGTGGCGGTTAACGAACTGCTGCAACTGAACGCGGTTGGCAGTCGCGATCCGGATGGCGGGCCATTAAGTTTTACGTGGACGGTGACGCCGACTGCCGGCGCTTCGCTGACGCAGCCAGTGGCCGGCCGGGCCCAGCTCATCTGCGCTCTGCCCGGTCTTTATACCGTCGATTTGATCATAAAAGATGCGGCCGGGCTATCGACGGCGGTGAGTCGCGAGGTCACGGTTTTTGCGACGTCGGATTTCCGTTCATTCACGAATGGCGCGGTGCTTGATCCCGCGCTGACGGCGACCCACTTGCCATTGCGGGACAATACGCCGACGGACACGTGGTACTCGCTGGAAGACAAGCCCGGATCGTTGCTGATCCAGATCATGGACCGCATCGCGCTGCCGCTGAACGGCGGGGGTTTTCCTTCGGTCACCCGCGACCTGCCGGATGCTGGCGATTGGGTATTGCAAACTAAAGCGTCATTCGACACGCGTCCGATCGGGTTGTTCCAGACTGGATTGATAGTGCATCTCACGGAAAACGGTCAGCCGGTGCGGTATGTTTTCGGTCCGGAGGGACGGTCATCGCTGACTATCCGCCGATCGGTCAATGGCGGTCCGTTCACCACCCTGTTGGGCGCGGTGCGCCTGAATGCCGGGGGGCCGGACATCACGGAAATCGACGGCACATTGTGGCAGGCTGACGCGTATTTTACCGGTGGATCGCCATTCACGCAGGCGTTTACGTATGCCTATGCCAACAGCACGCTCAATGACACCGGGCGGGGCGGACCGGCCGGGTTTTCTTACGGGATCAACGTGCCGAATGGCGGATACGAACTCACGCTACGAGCTGCCGCGGCGCAGGCCGTCGTACAGTCAGTCTCGCTCAATGGCGGAGCGCCGCAGAGCTGGACGGTGGCGGCCGGTCTGAATGCCGCTGAAAAATCATTGTATGTGCCGCAGGTGCTGGTGGCGAATGGCACATTCAATTGTGCCATCACCCGGACGAGCGGGGCCAACCCGGATGCGGTTTTGACGGCTCTGGAGTTGGTGCCGAGTGAGACTGAGTTCAGCGCACTGCGCGTGCAGCGGGCTGGCGGACAATTGATTTTTGCGCGTCAAACGGAGGCCGGCCAGTGGACTTCGGTGGCCACGGTGCCGCTGGCAGTCCCCACGGTGGCTGATCTGTTGGAGCTGGTGCTGCAGGCTCTACTGGTGCAGCGGGTGCTTCTGGCGCTGGGACAGGTGCTTCTGCAACTGGTGCCGGAGGTGTAACTGGCGGATCCATGACTGGCTGCGCAGCAGG
>JALRGB010000057.1 GCA_023253575.1 Verrucomicrobiales bacterium | reverse complement strand
TCTACGTACGTCACACGTGTGGCTTCGCTACGTTCCAGAACCGCGTCATAGGTGAATGGTGTGAGAGTCCAGCAGTATTGGTATTCGGTTTATTTTCATAATGGCAGTTCGGTGAAGAACATATTCTAAGGGGGGATTTTTAACGATGAACGGCCAGAATGCGGGAATCAGCGTCCGATTGTAAAGAAAAATCCCAAAACACCCCCCCGTTTTTCAACCCAGAGCGAGTTGACAAATAACGCTCAGCATAAATAAAAATCTGATCATTAACTGATTATCACATCTAAAAATCCATCTAGGACCTGGGCGGACCAACGACAAATTTCGGGCATGGGTATTGCACGTGACGGGGAGACCGACTCCGGACGGAGGTTCTCCAGTCCTCAGAACACCCCCATGACCGGATGACCGCCGTCAGGACCGGGCCGGTCGGGGAGCTTGCGGTTTGGCAACGACAACGACATACCAGACGGGAAGCACAAAAAGCGTCAGGACGGTCCCGGCGAGCAGACCAAAAATATGCACGGCGGTCAGCGGTTTCCAGAGTGCCCCTCCGGTGAGTGCGAGCGGGAGCAACCCGCCCGCGGTGGCCAAAGTGGTCACAAGCACTGGGCGCATTCGCGACAGGCTGGCCACTATCAATGCCTCATGCAGGCTAGTGGTTTCAGCGCGCGCCTCTTCGATGGCCTCACACAGGACGATGATGTGACTGACGACGATTCCAGCTAGGCTCACGCACGCCAGCATGGCCATAAATCCGACCGGCGCCCCCGTCATGGCCAGTCCTCCGAGTGCCCCGATCAACCCCAGAGGCACCGTCAACATGACAACGGCCGAGCGAGAAAACGACTGAAATTGCACAACCATCGCCGCCGCAATCAAGACCAACGAGACGATCATCACCCCTCCCATTTCGCGACGGCTCGCCACCAGTTCTTTATCCTCTCCCTCAATCGCCACTTCATACCCAGCCGGCAAAACCAGCTGCTCCACAGCCGAACGAGCCCGAGCCACCACCGCCGCCGGCAAATCACCAAAGGGCGCATACGATTCCACCACCACCGAACGCCGGCCTCCATGACGATGGAAAACCGCGTATCCCGGCTCCACCGACACCTCGGCCAGCTGCGCCAACGGCACCGGCGCCCCATCAGCCACCTGCACTGGCAGACGGCGCAACATCTCCGCGGCCTCGGGAGCACCCGCCGCCTCGGGACCCGCCCGCAGCTTGAACACAACCGGCACCGCACGCCCGAACTCCCTAACCTCCGTCACCCGCAGCCCGGCACCCACCGCCTGCACCGCTCCCACGAGCGACTCCGCCCCCACCCCCAATGCAGCAGCCCGGCTCTGGTCAACCTTGATCCGCAATGAATCAACCGGAACCCCCAACGTATCATCTACTTTGTACCCGCCGGCATTTTTCACGATGACCGCCACGGCGTCGGCCAGCTGTCGCAGCACGGCGGGATCATCACCCGTCAGGCGGATTTGCACCGGCGCCTCGACCGGCGGCCCCTGCTCAAGCTGTCGCACCACACAACGGGCATCGGTAATTTCCCGGTCAAGCGCCGCGCGGATCTTGACCATCAAAGCCGGTACGTCACCCGCTTGGCGCGTATTGAGTAAAATTGTCGCCCGATGATCCGCGGGTGGCTTGGGCGTAATATTGTAGTAAAACCGCGGACCCGATCCCCCCATAAAAATGGCCCCGCCCACAATCTCATCTTGGGGCTGAAGCAACGCGAAGACACGATCGCACACCGCGCGAGTCCGCTCCAATGAGGATGATTCCGGCAGGGTAATATCGACCAACATTTGATTCCGCTCAGCCGGAGGAAAAAACTGCCGTCCCAGCCCGGGCACGAGCAGGAGGCTGGCCGCAAGCACGGCATGAACCATGATCAAGACTTTCCACGGATGCCGCAGCCCAGCTGCCAACACCGCCCGGTACGACCCCAGGAAAGCGGCGCGCGCGCCATCAATCCCCCCCATGGGAAAACCACGCTGCGCTCCGTCATGATGCAGACCGCCCTGCCCCCGCAAGATCCATCGCCCAAGCAACGGCACAAAGGTCATGGAAACAATCCGTGAGCATACCAGTGACAGCGTGACCACTACCGGCAATGCGTAAATGAATGATTTTTTGTCACCGGGCAGCAGCAGCAGCGGCAGGAAGGCGAAAATATTAATCAGGGTCGCGAAGAAAA
>JALRGB010000399.1 GCA_023253575.1 Verrucomicrobiales bacterium | reverse complement strand
CTGGGGTCGCTGACCCCGGTCGCGGTGCCGAACGTCTCACCGAAGTTTTTTTTAGCAGAAGACCGGCGGCGAAGAAGCGGTTTCAGATCCGTGTGTCGAAGGATGTGGTTGGGTGGCCGCATCAGGTTTTCCCCTTCTGATCGGAGCTTTTCAAAATCGAGGAGACGGTTAGGATTACGACTTCTATGGATACACAACTGATGTATTGGGTCGCGGTGGCGACGGCTGTTCTGGGTGTCCCTGCGGAGGCGGCGCCGCAGTGGATTTGGGCGGAGGGCGACGGGGGGGCAGTTCCCGAAGCGGTGGTATTTCGTCGAGACGTGGAGATTGGGGAGGGGGTAAAGCGGGCGGTTCTCAAAGTGGCGGCGGACAATGCGGCGACGGTTTTTATCAATGGGAAGGAGGTATTGCAGAGCCGGAGTTGGAGTGAGCCTTCGCAGGCGAATGTGGTGGCGCATCTTAAGCCTGGGCGCAACGAAGTGCGGATTGAGGCCAGCAATGAAGCGAATAGTGCGGCGGGGCTGGCGGTGGCGCTGACTTTGACGGGGGAGGACAAGGTGAAGACGGTGATTGAATCGGGTGATGGCTGGGCGGTCAGTGTGGGGGGATCAGCGGTTTTCAAGCCGGTGGTGGTATTGGGAGCGATGGGTATGGAGCCATGGGGCAATGTTTTTGATGCGCCGCGGGCTGAGCAGGCGGTGATTGCGGCGGAGGCGGTGCAGACTCTGCCGGGATTTAAGGCGGAGTTGATTTACACGGTGCCCAAAGATCAGGAAGGGTCGTGGGTGAGTATGACGACGGATCCGAAAGGACGCATTATTGCCGGTGATCAATACGGCTCGATCTATCGGCTGCAGCCTCCGGCCGTGGGTGGAACTATTGATCCGGCGGCCACAGTCGTGGAAAAGCTTGGCACTACGATTGGGGGTGCCCACGGTCTCTTGTGGGCTTTTGATAGTTTATATGTCATTGTCAGCGAGCGGCCAACGGCTAAGAGCGAGCCGGGATTGTGGCGTCTGCGAGATGAGGATGACGATGGAGTATTTGAAAAAGAGGAACATTTGTTGCGTTTGGATGGCGGCGGCGAGCACGGTCCGCATTCGGTCATTCTGTCACCTGACGGGACATCGTTGTTTATCGCTTGCGGCAATCACACCAAACCTCCTGGGAAAATTGATGCTTCGCGCGATGCGGGAGTGCGGGCCGAAGACCATTTGCTACCGCGGATGTGGGATGCCAACGGTCATGCGGCTGGCATCACGGCTCCGGGGGGATACGTCATCAAGACCGATCCCGAAGGGCGGCAGGTCGAGCTCTTTTGCAGCGGCTTCCGCAATCAATTCGATATTTCCATCAATACGGAAGGGGATATGTACACGTTTGACAGCGACATGGAGTGGGACATGGGGGCGCCGTGGTATCGGGCGACGCGTATTGTCCATTGTGTGAGCGGTGGCGATTATGGATGGCGCTCGGGATCGGGCAAATGGCCGGCGTATTATCCAGATTCTTTGCCCCCGACGTATAATGTTGGTCCGGGCAGTCCGACGGGTGTGACTTTTGGGACGGGGGCCAAGTTTCCGGCTAAGTACCAAGCGGCATTTTATGCGTGTGACTGGACGTATGGTACGATGTATGCGGTGCATTTACAGCCGCAGGGGGCGACTCACACTCCGGTTGTCGAGGAATTTGTCAGTGGCAAGCCATTGCCGCTGACTGACTTGTTAATTCATCCGCAGGATGGAGCGATGTATTTCGCGATTGGCGGCCGCAAAACTCAGTCGGCGCTGTATCGGGTAGTTTACACGGGTGGGGAAAAGGCTGAGCCTCTGGCTCATCCGATTATCAGTGATCGCAAAGCCCGGCCTGAGCCTGCGTTGCGTCGTGAATTGGAGAAGTTGCATTCGGCTCCGATTGACGGGACGGCGGCGGCGGCGGTGGTGGGCAAGGCGTGGCCGGCGCTGGGGGATGCCGATCGTTTTGTTCGGTATGCGGCGCGGGTGGCCATTGAGCGGCAGCCGGTTGATTCGTGGGTGGCGCGTCTGCGTGATGAATCACGGCCGTTGGCGATTATTGAAGGATGTGTGGCGATGGCGCGCCTCAGTCAGCGGCCGGATACGCAATCGATGATTTTGCAGAAGCTGGGAGTGCTGGCTGGGGCTGGGCTCAGTGTCGACCAGAGTTTGGCGGCGGTGCGTGCGCTTCAGCTGACGTTGATCCATCAGGGTAAGCCAGATGCGGCGACCACGGCTCGGGTGATCGAGGCGGTGGGCAGCCGGTTTCCGGCGGCCGATGACATGTTGAACCGCGAGCTGAGCCAAGTGCTTATTTTCCTCGGGGATCCGGCGGTGGTGGCCAAGTCATTGCAATTGATGGCGGTGGCCCGGGAGCTCGAGGGAGTAGAAGCGGCCAGTGCCCAGCTGCTGGCCCGCAACGAGAATTACGCTCGTGATGTGCAAGGGACGATGGAAGGGCGCCCCAATCGCCAGCAAATGGCGCTGGCGTGGAACTTGCGGTCCGCTACGACCGGATGGACTCCCGAATTGCGACGTCAGTATTTTGCGTGGTTCCCGATGACCAAAAAGTGGCGTGGGGGGAATAGTTTCCATGGGTTCATTGAAAACGCGCGGAAAGAAGCGCTGGCCAACGTGCCTGAGGCCGAGCGGGCGACGTACGAGACGCTCTCGACCAAGGTGGATGAGCCCGCCACCCTCACGTTCACTCCACCCACAGGCCCAGGCCGCCCGTACACGGTGGATGACATCATGAAGTTCGCCGAAGGCCGCATCCATGGACGAAACTTCGCCAGTGGGAAAAACCTTTACGACGCCACAGCCTGCAGCACCTGCCACCGGTTCGGCGGCGATGGCGGCGGCCTCGGGCCAGACCTCACCGGCATCGGCAACCGCTATTCGCTTCGTGACTTGCTCGAAAACTTGATTGAACCAAGTAAAGTGATCTCGGATCAATACGAAAGCACCCAGATCGATCTCCAAGACGGTGGGGTCATCGTCGGTCGCGTCATGAAAGAAGAAAACGGAGCGTTGATGGTAGCCATGAATCCGCTGGCGCCGTCAGATGTCATCAGTGTGCCGGTCACCACCGTGGCCACGCGCAAGCCGTATCCGATTTCCATGATGCCTCCAGGATTGATGAATCGTTTGAACGAAGAAGAAGTTCTCGATCTGCTGGCTTATCTGCAAAGCGGCGGCAATCCGAAGGACAAAGCCTTCGCTCAGTAAAGAGCGGGGTATCTGCCTGCCGGCCCCGGGGCCGGCAGGGCGGGCGGAGGAAAGGGCCGGGAAAAAAAGCAGAAAGCAGAAACTAGAAAGTAGAGACCTGAAGAGAGCAGAAAGGAGTGGCTAAAAAGAATGAGGGCGGGGTCGAGGTCCGAGGCGTGCAGGGCGGGGTGGCCACGCGGGGTGGTATTTTTAAGACTGGGCCATTTCCCATCGATCGAGCAGGATGCCGAGTGACTGGCGGGTGGTTTCGGGCCAGATTGAGCGATCGGTGACGACGGCGACGTCGAGGGCGGAGTGTTCTGGCCATGACGGGTGGGTGGGCACGGTGGGGATGACGGCGGCGAGGATTTCTTTAGCGGCGGTGGCGTTGGCGACGAGGTGGCCGATGATTTGTTGGGCGGTGACTGGTTCCTCCTCGATTTTCCAGCAGTCGTAATCGGTGACCATGCCGAGTGTAGCGAAGGCGATTTCGGCTTCGCGGGCGAGTTTGGCTTCGGGCAGGTTGGTCATGCCGATGATGTCGAATCCGAGGTGGCGGTAGGCATTTGATTCGGCGCGGGTGGAGAAGGCGGGGCCGTCCATATTGACGTAGGTGCCGCCATTATGGACGTGGCGGTTTTGGGCGAGGCAGGCGGCATGGAGGAGGTGGCGCAGTCCGGTGGAGATGGGGTCGGCGAACCCGATGTGGGCGACGATGCCATTTCCGAAGAAGGTATGGTGTTCGCGGCGGCTGGTGCGGTCGTAGAATTGGTCTGGCAGGACGATATGGCAGGGGGGGTATTGTTCTTGGAGCGAGCCGCAGGCGGAGACGGCGATGATGAAGCGTACGCCGAGTGATCGGAGGGCGTAGATATTGGCGCGGTGGTTGATTTCGGTGGGCAAAATCCGGTGACCCCGGCCGTGGCGGGGCAGAAAGTAGACGCGTCGTCCGCTGATCCATCCGCCCACAATTGTTTCGGAGGGAGCGCCAAACGGCGTGGTCATCACTCTTTCCTCGCGCCCCGAGAAACCGTCCATTTCGTATAACCCGCTGCCGCCAATAATGCCGATGGGAACCGGCTCTTCGTTGTTGCTCATGCCCGCACGTCTCCGGTGGCCCGGTCCAAGTTTCAACCTAAAAACCCCTCCGAGCTGATTCCGCACAGCGCGGTCACAACGACCGGGCCAGCTCCTATGGCTGGCGGCGTCGTACGCCCAGCAGGCTGATGGCGGCGAGCGCGAGCAGGAGCGGAGCTGTTGGTTCAGGGATCGCGGTCAGTTGCGGTTCTGCGAAGATAAAGTCGTCCATGGCGACGATATCCCGGCTGCTGGTGGTGTCATCGATGCCGGTCTGGCCGGCGGTCAGGCGCACGCTGGAAATCCATGTGGATCCTTCCATCCATAGGCCGGCGAAACTCAGGCCGTTGGGGGCTGGCGGGACATCGACGGAGCCGATGACAGCGCCGAAGGCGTCGAGTGCCTCCAGTCGGGTCGAGCCGGCGACATTCACATCGGCCACGACCAGACCAAATCCGCGGACGAATGCTGGTTGCGTCGGACTGCCCGGCAGGAAAAATGTGGCATCGACGGTGGTGGCGCCGTAGACTGCCAGCATGCGCTCCGGGGTCAGGGCCTGCAAGGCCGAGGCCGCTCGTGGATTGAGCGAACTGAACAAAACGTCGGTCGAGCCACTGGCCGCCCGCCCGCTGACTCGCAAACTGCCTGGGGTGGACAAGACCAATCCGCGCTGGGAGAAGGTATTGAAAAAATCTCCGGGCATGGCGGCGGGTATTTGCACAGGATCAAGCGAAGCCGCGTCCCAAGCGACTTCCCGTCGGCCGGTGGTAAAACTTCCGCCCACCCCGTTGTTGCTCCCACCCGCGCTGATCTGGGCCCGAAAGGCATCCACGACCGGCAGCAACCCGGCCGGATCTGCCGACGTGCCAGTCCATATCAACGCCGCCGCCGCTGCCTGACAGGTCATCCATCCGAGCACACATGACGAATACCATTTCACACGTCAGCGTATCAGAAGAAATTCCAAAATCCAAATGTCGATTTTTCGCAAATGACCGGGGGTGTGGGGCACGTCGCGCTGGCCAGTGACTTCCTTTGCGCGCGGTCTTGCGCGCGGTATTTGACGGCCGCGGCTTGGCTGCGGTCAGACGGCGGATGAGCATCGAAGCGGTGGTTGACGGGGGTGGGGGCTCGCAAATCCGCATTTGCGCATCTGGGCGGGCGATCGAGGATGGTTTATGGTTTCGACCGCGGAGTGCGGCGAGCCGGGTATTTTTCCTCATGAATTTTTTCTACCGGACTGGGTTGGGTGGCATGACTGCGGTGGTGGGGTTGTGGGTGGCGGCCGCGGGCGTGTCGTGCACGCCGCGACCAGCGGTGGTGCCGCCGCCTCGGGTGTTGCCATTGATCATCGCCCATCGCGGAGCCTCTGGGCATGCGCCGGAAAACACGCTGGCTGCGTTCGAGCTGGCCTGGGAACAGGAAGCGGACGGCATTGAAGGAGACTTTCACCTGACGAAAGATGGGCACATCATCTGCCTGCATGACGCCGACACCAAACGCACGGCAGCGGGCGGGGTGCTTAAAAACGTCCGTGAGTCGACTTTGGCAGAACTGCGTGCGCTCGATGTCGGACTGTGGAAAGGGGAGGCGTTTCGTGGTGAAATCATCCCCACTCTACAAGAAGTAATGGCCGTCGTTCCATCGGGGAAGGCGTTGTTTCTCGAGGTCAAGTGTGGGCCGGAAATTGTGCCGACTCTTATCGCCGCCTTGGAAGCTGGTCCGCTGACCCGTGAACAGGTGACCGTGATCTCGTTCAACGATAATATGATTCGTTCCTTCAAAGCCGAGGCGCCTGACTGGCGTGCTTCTTGGCTGGTCTCAGTCGAGCCCGATGCCGGGGGGGCACCGCAGCCATCGATTTTTGCCCTGCTCGACACCTTAAGCCGACTGTCCGCCGAGGGGGTCGGGTTGCAGGCGGACCAGTCACTTGATGCGCGATACTTCGATGAATTGCGGGTCGTTGGATTTGAGAGACATGTCTGGACGGTGAATAGCCCGGTGGCGGCTCGTCGTTTTGTCGCCTTTGGGGTGGATTCCATTACCACTGACGTTCCCGGGGCCTTGCGCGAAGCTCTGCGCACAGGCCAAGATTAGCGTGGGGATGCGCGGCGGGGGCAGCAAGTCTGCGGGGAGAGGTGGGGGGCTCGTCAATTTCCTGTGGATAAAAGGAAATTTGGAGAGAGCGGGCGCAAGCTGAGCTTGGCGGAAAATAAAAGTACCGACGGTCGGACTCGAACCGACACATCCGTGAGGATACCAGATTTTGAGTCTAGCGCGTCTACCATTTCACCACGTCGGCCTGTGAGATCCACCATATCCGCAGCTCGCTCGTCTGCAACTCCCGAGTGCGAGGAATGAACAACAGACGCAAAAATCAGCCATTTCGGTGCGTTGAGGGCGCTTATGGACGGGAGGGGAAGTGAAAGAAGGAGGAAACGTGGTAGAATTATTACAAAAATTATTGAAATTATAATGTGATGCTGCTATGAATTGGCTTCAGTCCTTCATTCTTGTATTTTCATTTTCAATTTGAACCGGGGTGTGCGCGCCCCACGTGCCTATGAGTGTGCATCGAGAGACCAATCATCTGGGAGCGATCCCCAATTTTCCCTTTCAAGAGCAACCTGCCTCGGCGGCGGGGGCTGCGGCTGGTCGCCCGGTGGCGGATTTGCGGGCGGCGCTGGACGCTGCGGTGCAAACGGCATTGAAGTCATTTCACGAATACATGGAGGCGGTGGCGCCGGCGCCGGCGCCGGGGCGTACGGCGAGTGGGGAAATCGCGAGTGGGGCGTTTGAGGTTGGGGACTTGGCCATGGATTTTGGAAGATTTTCCG
>JALRGB010000347.1 GCA_023253575.1 Verrucomicrobiales bacterium | reverse complement strand
AGTTGGGCGAAGGCGTGGTTGACCTCGACAAATGTCCCGTCGGTGTCGCAGACGAGGGCGGGCACCGGGCTCTGGTTGAAGAGGGCGCGGTACATGTCGGGCAGGAGCGGGTGGCGGGGTGATTCCGCGGGGGCGGAGGCGCGGGTGATGCGCGGGCGGGCGGCCATCGAAGAATGGCCGCCGGACCGGGCTGGCGGTCAAGTGCAGAGTGAAGTGCGCCGTTGAAATAAAAATACTTTCTCCTGCGGTTGGGAGACGGGATAGGGTGGGTGCTGATGACTGACTGGACCAGATGGGAACCGACGATGCGGGCGACGCTGCTTTTTGTAGTGCAGGACGGCCGTGTTTTGCTGATTCGCAAGAAGCGGGGTTTAGGGGCGGGCAAGATCAATGGTCCGGGTGGCCGGCTTGATCCGGGCGAGACGTATGAGCAGTGTGCGGTGCGGGAGGTGCGGGAGGAACTGGGGATTGACGTACTGGATCCGGTGCAGCGCGGTGAATTGCATTTTCAGTTTGTGGATGGACTGGCTTTATATTGTGTGGTTTTTACGGCGACTTTGTTCACGGGTGAGCCGGTGGAGACGGATGAAGCGATTCCGCGGTGGACGTCGTTGGAGGCGATTCCGTACGAAGAGATGTGGGAGGACGACCGTCATTGGCTTGGTCCGCTGTTGGCGGGGCGGTCATTTCGGGCTTGGTTTGATTTTGAGGATGAGGCGATGCTGACGCACCGGGTTGACTGGATTTCGTAGGGGTGGTGGCGGGATGTGGGCGGAAGGGCGGGGGATTTGCTGGTGGTGGGGGGGATTTGAGAGTGGTGGATTCCGGCAATTTACTGGCTTTACCTTGATGGCGGATTCGCTAGACTGGAAGTCAGGACGAGAGTGCAGATGTCGCTTTCGGCACCGTGGCTGGGCCATATTTTCCACTGAGCGGTGACAGACCGTTGGGGGTGGACTGGCGCAGTTCTCTTATATGTCTACTTCTACTTCTGAAGGCCGTCGGCCCGGCATGCGGGCCTTGATGATTGGTGCGCTGGGTATCGTTTTTGGCGATATCGGCACCAGCCCGCTTTACGCTCTCAAAGAGTGTTTTGATGTGGCTCACAACAATCACGCTGTTGATGTGAACACAAATCATGTGTTGGGTGTTTTGTCATTGATTGCGTGGTCGTTGGTCTTGGTGGTGGCGGTCAAATACATGATTTTTGTCTTACGGGCTGACCGCAACGGGGAGGGCGGGGTCTTAGCCTTGATGTCGTTGGCTTTGGGCAAGGCTCGTCCGGCGGGGGGGGCTGTGCTTTTACTAGCGGGCATGTTTGGGGCGGCCTTGTTGTATGGGGACGGGATGATTACGCCGGCTATTTCGGTGTTGAGTGCGGTGGAGGGGTTGCAAACGACGACGGGATTTCAGCAATCGACCATTATAGCGATCACGGTGGTTATTTTGGTGGGATTATTTTCTTTTCAGCGACTGGGGACGGAGAAAGTGGGGCGCATTTTCGGACCGGTGATGGTGGTATGGTTTTCGTCATTGGCGGTTTTGGGACTGGTGCAGGTATTGAAGCAGCCGCAGGTTTTGATGGCGTTGAGTCCGCATTGTGCTTTTAATTTTTTCATGGATGCCGGCT
>JALRGB010000333.1 GCA_023253575.1 Verrucomicrobiales bacterium | reverse complement strand
CGCGGCCTGTTCGGCTACGGAGACATCATCAACTACGGAACCCAGTTGACCGCTGGCAATCCAGCCACGCCCAACAAAAAATTCATCACCCATTACTTCTGGAATAGCTTCCAGTTGCCCGCCACCGCCATTTACGGCACTGCGGCTAATGCCACATACAACGGGTTTCTGATTAAGGTTTTACGAGATGACGCGGCCGCTGTCTACGTCAATGGCACGGAAATCCTCCTACCCGGACCAAAACGCGACAACCTGCCCGATACCGGAGCCCTCACCAATACCACCACCTCCATCAATCCATTGGAAGGACAAAGCGAAACCCGCACCGTCGACTTCATCGAACTGCGCAAATTGCTCAACCCCTACCCCGCCAATAACGTCATCGCCGTCGAAGTCCACCAAGCCTCAGATACCACCACCGACGCCCGCTTCGACCTTAGCCTCGATCTGATCAGCTCAGAACCTTGCTACGGCGACTCGCGCGCCGGCGCCTTCGCCACCTTTTCGTCCACCGGCCGCGGCGTAGTCAATGGTATCATCCACGAACGCGACCCCATTGAGGAACCCGTCGGCCCCGATTATTCATTCGAAGATCAAGACATCGAAATGAACTGGCGCGCCACCGCCACTGGCGATGCCGTGCTCTTCTTTGGCCCGACTCCCACCGACTTTGTCACCTCGGCCAATCTGCCCGGTAACGCCCTCGGCTACTGGTTCGGCTCGCCTCTCACTTGGCAGTCGGAAGTCATCGACCTCCGTAGTTTCAAAGACGTCACCGTCTCCGCCAACGTGCTCGGCGTCAAGAAAAACTCGGTCAACTGGGGCAGTGGCGACCGCTTGGAATTCACCGTCAGCGTTAGCGGCGACGGCTTGAATTTCCGCGACCTACCATGGCAACGGATCTCCACCACCACCGGCACTGCCACCGGCACCGCTTGGACCGACCTCGTGGCCGAAAACGCCGTCAAACAAGCCATCGTTCCGACTACCGCGAACAATCCACTCAATACTGGAGCCGGCAACTGGCGGACCCGCGCGTTCAATGACTCGGCTTGGCCGTCAGGCACCAAAGGGGTCGGATACGAAAACAATCCGAGCGACCCGACCAATTATACCGAATTGATCGATACCAATCTCGACTTCAAAAGCCAACTCTTCGGCGGCTCCCCGAAAAAATCGGTCGTCCTCATCCGCTGCGTCTTCCCCGCCGTCAAGGACCTCAATACCTACACCCTCATGCGGCTGCTCATGAAGTTCGATGACGGCTTTGTCGCGTATCTCAATGATCAAGAAGTCGCCCGCAAGTTCGTGGCCACCTCCGTTGTCCCAACTGTCCCAACCGCCGCCCTGCCAACCCCGACTTCGCTCGCCACACAAGGAAATGCCGACGCCAATGCCGTACTGGCCGAAGAATTCATCCTCACCACCCACCGCAGCAAACTCAGCGCCACTGAGCCCAACGTCCTCGCCATTTATGCCCTGAATGACAAAGTGGACAGCTCCGACATGCTCGCTTTGCCCGTCCTGCAGGTCGGCAAACCCGGAGGCCCACCCCCCATCTCGCTCGCCACCATCACCCCGACGATCACCGAGCCGCCTAGCGATTTCGAAGTCTCCGACTTCACCACCATCACCAGCGCCCTCTCCGGCGCCAATGGCACCAATCTCATCCCTCCTGGCACTCAGTCGATGCGCCTCCGTATCGTTGGCACGATGACCGCCCCGCTCATCGACAAAGCATTTTATGTCGATGACATCAAAATTACTGGAACTCCCGTCATCCCCGACAGCTTTGACAACTTCATGGCCGTCGAGTCTCCCACCAGCACCCCCGATCAACGGGTCGGCAAAGCCGATGTGGATGGAGATTCCATTATGAACATTCATGAATACGCCTTCGGCACGCATCCTACCGAGCCCGGGCTGTTCAGCGTCGTCGACGGCGTCTCAAAACCCATCCAACCTGAGGTCTACACCGATGGGGAAGGATACGCTTACATCCGATTCCGCCTCCCCGGGGGCGCCGCCGGCAACCCCGGCACCGGCTATCAGGTGCTCGATCTCAACATCCGCCCGCAGATCTCGTTCGGTGGATTTAACGAGAACGACTGGAAAGACGAAGTCAATGCCGTCGCGTACTTTAGGCAAGAAGGCGCCTTCGTCGAAAATGGAGACGGTACCGTCACCGTCACCTGCCGGACGTTGGAACGTGAAGTCCGAAACAATCGCTCGCTCTACCTGCGCGTTCGCGTCGGGGTTCGCTATCCCACGTTCATGAACGGCATCGACACCCCCTGCTACCAACCCTAGGCAGCTGAGGTCCAGATCCAGATTCAGATCCAACTTCAGATCCAGATTCAGATCCACTCGGCGCGGAAGGAATTGCTTGCGCGCTTGACCATGTAAATGCATTGTAACGTCATGAGTTCCTTCACCCACACGGCCCGCCAGGGCTCACGAGGCTTCAGCTTGGTGGAAGTCACTGTCGCCATGGGTATTGTCGCCACCGTTCTGGTCGCGCTGCTCGCCCTGCTCCCCTACGGCATGGACAGTATTCGCGAAGCCAAAAGCACTCAGGTGCAGGCCCGGATCGCCAACGAAATCATCAGTGAATTGCAAGTGGCTGATTGGGGGGCCAGCCCCACCTACAGCAAACTTGCCGAATACGACGAAGATATTCGTAATTACGACGCCGAAGGCACACTCCTCGAAGACAAAGCCGATAAAAATAAGGCCGATATCATCTACAAAGTGAAAGTCGAGGTTCCCGTCACTGAAAAAGTCCGCCTCCGCGGCATGGGCAATGACAGCGGCCGGTACTCCCGCCGCGTGACCGTGAAAATCGCTTTCGCCCCAGGCGACAAAGCCGTCGACTTCCAGTCAGGAACTTACCCGCTCCCCTATCGCACCTTCAGCTCGCAAATCGTTAAACTCGGCCGCGATAACGTGAAATAATCGTCGCCGATACCCCCGATCCACTCGTGCGCCCCGCCAACGCTCCATTCCCCGCTTTCGTCCCCGACGTCATGAACTCTCGCTCCACCCGCCATCCACGCCGGACCGCGGACGCCGCTTTCTCATTGATCGAATTGATGGTCTCCGTGGCCGTCCTCTCGCTCTTGATGGTGCTCGTCTTCCAAATGCTCGACGAAACTCAGAAAACGTGGAGCCGTGCGAAAGGGATGATCTCCAGCTTTAAAGACGCCCGTGACGGCTTCGAAGCCATGAACCGGAACGTCTCCCAATCCACTCTCAATACCTACATCGGTTATGACACTGTGGGCACCACCAGCTCCGTGCCCAAAAAATTCGCCCGCAAATCCGAACTGCACTTCGTCTGTGGCCCCGCCTCGGAATTGCTCGAAGCAAAAGAAGGCCGCACTCGCCTGACCCATGCCGTGTTCTTCCAAGCCCCGCTGGGATACCAGACTATCGAAACCCGTTCCAATCAATCCGTCCGCAAAGACCCCTTTGGCGAACTGGACAGCCTGCTCAATGGCTGGGGATACTTCGTGGAATATGGATCTGACGAAGCAGACCGCCCGCAATTCCTCAGCACCCTCTCCCCTCCCGTCGCCACCAGATCCCGCTTTCGCCTCATGGAGTTCCGCCAGCCCGCCGAAGCCACCACCATTTACCAGTACAAACTGGAAGAAAATCGCCCCACCCAAGATGAAAAAATTTGGGAATGGTTCCGTAGCCGTAAATTTGGCGTCGATCATCCCCCAAATTACGATCCACAAGGATCCCCCGGCGCCATCCGTACCACCCGCGCCCTCGCGGATAATATCATCGCCCTCATCATCTCCCCACGGCTCGCAGAAAATGATATCTCCTCAAATAGCGAAAACACTTCCGATTTCCGGTTCCGCGAGGCCACCGACATCTCGCCCGATTATATCTATGACTCCCGACGCTTTCACTCGAAAACAGACGACCGCGCCACATACTCCCGTCACCAAGTGCCCCCAGTCCTGCGTGTCACCATGGTCGCCATCGACGAAGTAGACGCCTATCGCTACTCAGCTCAAAATCCAGGCGACGCCGTTCCCAAGTACGCTCCCACCGAAACCGACTGGTTCAAAGAAGTCAAAAGCTACGGAAAAGACCTGCAGAGACTCACCGACAGCTTGAATAAAGTCGGCATCCGCCACCGCGTCTTCACCAGCAACATCCGCATGCGCGAAGGCAACTTCCAGCGTCTCTAATCATTTCCCGCTTTCCCGCACCATGACTCTGCACCCATTCGCCGTTCCAGCCGCCGCCAGCCGCCGGCTCCGTCGACCGCAACCAGACGCCGCTGTCACGCCACGCGGACTCGCCGCTTTTACGCTCGTTGAGCTACTGGTCGTCATTGCCGTGATTGCTTTGATTGCCGGTCTCGCCGTGCCGGCCATTGAGCCGATGATGAAAGGTTCAAAACTGACCACCACGGCTGATGCTCTGAAGTTTAATCTCGCAGCGTGGCGCCAACAGGCCATTGCGGAGAATTCAGCCATCGAGGTACGTTTCCTCAGTTACACCGATCCTTCAGTCCCAGGACAACGCGAAGCCTATCGCGGGTATCAAGCAGGTCGTTTTCGCCAGAGAATGACTGATACTGGCGCCGGCGACTTCGCGTTTGATCCCATTGGTAACGTGCAAAAAATGCCTGAAGGCATCGTCCTTTCTTCCCAAGAACAAATGTCGAGCATTCTGAACAGCGAGAAAGTCAGAGAAGGAAGTCATGAATTCCTCGTTGAAGGACAAAATAACCTCCCCTTCAAATCGTTTTCATTCCGCCCGGATGGATCCACCGAACTTGGCAAAAGGGCTGGCGATACATGGTACTTCACCGTCGTTCAAGAACGCGATGATGAACAAGCCAATACCAATCCTGATAACTTTGTGACTTTGCACATTGATGCGTTCAACGGATCCGTGCGCTCGTATACCCGCTAAGTTAGGAAAGCGGTAGTGTGGCCGCCCCCTTCCAGACGGCAGGGCACCAAAACATGATGAGCGGAGGTTAGTCCGTGCGTGACCCGCTCACCCCGGACCGGACAAGTCACGATCAGGCAAACGCTTTCGCAACGCCCCTCGAGCCAAACGCGTTACCATCACCGAGACCGCCACCGTCGCCGCCAGCCCACCCGCAAAGACCACCCACTCAAGCGGTGATCTGCCAGCCGGCCGCGTGGCGAGCTGCACCACCGAACCAAGATAAACAAACAACGCCGTGCCGGGCAACATGCCGACAAATGTCGCCGCCGCGTACTCGCGCCAACGAATCCGAGTCAGACTGAGTGCATAATTCAAAACGTTGAAAGGAAAAACCGGCGAAATTCTTAACAACATGACCATCTTCCACCCACCCGCGCCAACGGCGTCGTCAATCGCCGCCATCGACGGTCGCTGACGAACCAGCTTCATGACCCACGCGCGCGCCACCCACCGCCCAGTCAAGAAAGCCAGATTCGCCCCAAGATTGGAGCCGGCCACCACCCACACCAATCCTTCAACCGGCCCCCACTTGGCCCCAGCCGCCAAAGTCAATAAACTGCCCGGCACCATACCCACCGTCGCCACCGCATAAAGCCCACAAAAGGCCGCCGGTCCCCACGGACCAATCTGGTCGACCCACCGCCACGCCCGATCCACATCCAGCCAAAGAGCAACCGTCAATAAAACGGCCATTACCCCCAACACCGCCGCCGATCGCCGCCAGTTTTTCAGAAATCGGGCGCCAAATCCCAATGAAGTCGACCCAGCAGCCAGAGGTTCGATCTTTCGTGGAGCATCTTCTGGGTCCATAAAAAAATCCTTGGGTCTACAGCTCTCCTCTGGCCAGATCACCTTCGTCCTCGCCGCCTTCACCCAACTCGTGGAGTTTGCGTTGCAGCGTGCGACGGCTTAATCCCAGCAACCGCGAGGCTTCTGTCCGGTTGCCCCGTGTCCGCCGCAACGCGCGGCGAATAAAATCCAGCTCCATATGCGCTAGATTAAGATCCTCTACCCCGTTCAGTCCCACCGGGCGCCCGCCTCCCTTGCCACCGCCCACCCCGTCCTGAGCTCCTGCCAGCGCCGCCGCTCCCGCCGCCAGCACCACCCCGCCGTCACGCAAGGTGTCCGGCAAATGCCGAGACATGATCTTGGCCCCATTGCACATAACCACCCCCCGCTCCAGCGCGGAACGCAGTTCCCGCACGTTACCAGGCCATCCATACTCCAACACCGCCTGCATCGCCTCCGTCGATAGCTCCTTGACCGGCTTGCCGTTCTCCCGGGCCAGCTCCTTCAAAAAATGCTGCACCAGCGGGATTAAGTCGTCTCGTCGCTCGCGCAACGGAGGAAGCGTGATCTGCACGACGTTGAGCCTAAAATATAAATCCTCTCTGAATTTTCCCTCGGCCACCATCTGCGCCAAATTCTTGTTGGTCGCCGCAATGACGCGAACATCGACCTTGATTGTCGTATTTCCACCAACCCGCTCGAGCGTCCTCTCGCCCAAAACACGCAATAACTTGACCTGCAAGGTGGCGTCAATTTCCCCCATCTCGTCAAGCACCAACGTGCCACCATTCGCCTGCTCAAATCGCCCAATGCGTCGCTCAAAGGCCCCCGTAAAAGCCCCCTTCTCATGCCCAAAAAGCTCGCTCTCCAATAATTGCGCGCTCAATGCCGCACAATGGACAATGACCAGCTTCTCCTTCGGCCGACCACTCAAATTGTGAATCGCATGCGCCACTAACTCCTTGCCCGTGCCACTCTCGCCCTGAATCAATACCGTCGCCCGACTCGGAGCCACCTGCTCAATCGTCTCGAAAACCTGCTTCATCTGCTCCGATTGACCAATCAATCGATCCAACGAAAATCGCTGTGCCACCTGCTTCTTCAGCGAAGCATTCTCCTGCTCCAGCCCGCGCGTTCGCACCGCCCGCTTAATCAAGATTTCCAGCTCGTCAATATTCAACGGCTTAGTGACAAAATGATACGCCCCACGCTTCATCGCCTCCACCGCGTTGTCCACCGATCCATACGCCGTCATCATCAAACACACCGGCGGACGAGGCATCTGCAAGGCCGCATCAATCACTTCCATTCCATCGTCAGCACCCAGCCGCAAGTCAGTCACCATCACATCAATATGATCGTTTCTTAAAACCTCCAAGGCCTCGGCCTTGTCCGCCGCCACATACACGTCAAATTCATCCTCCAGCGAAAGCCGCAAGCCGTCACGCGTGTGCTTTTCATCGTCAACAATCAGAATGGTCGCAGGCATGGCATGGAATTTCGAAGATCTATGGCCGGCACAACAGGATTGCCGAAGGTGCGACAACATGGCGCGACGCCCCCGTAGTGCAAGGAAAGCCGCCACCACCACTCACTTCCCCACCACCCGCACGAAACGATGGAAATACGGGTTGGCCGCCGCTCGGAATCAGGCATCTTCATTTCATGAATGAAGCTGCCCTCCAAGAGGCCATCGCCAACCCCCAAAACATCGGTGAAATGGCCGACGCCGATGCCGTCGGCACCGTCGGCTCCCCCGATTGCGGCGATATGCTGCGCTTGTGGCTCAAATTTTCCGAAGTCGATGGTAAAAAAATCATCGATCGCGCCAGCTTCCAGTCGTTCGGCTGCCAAACCGCCCTGGCCGTCGCCAGTATGGCCACCGAACTCCTCAAAGGAAAAACAATCGAACAAGCCCAAAACCTCTCCGCCGCCGAGCTCGGAGCCCCACTGGGACCATTGCCACCCATGAAAATTCATTGCGGTCAGATGGTCGAAGGCGCCCTGC
>JALRGB010000328.1 GCA_023253575.1 Verrucomicrobiales bacterium | reverse complement strand
CCTGAAAGCATCGGTCCCCGGACCCTACACCCTCTCCGGCCGCCTGCTGCCCAATGCCCAGTACCCAGACCGCTGGGCCCTCACCGAAGCGCTGCTGCCCATCGTCAGACAAGAACTGGCCGATCTCGTCGACGCCGGCTGCCAGGAAATCACCGTGGATGAGCCCTCCATGAGCTGCTACGGATACAAAGAGGATCCAGCCCGTTTCGTTGATATTTTTAATCGCACGGTGGAGCCTGCCATCGGCCGGACACGACTGTCGACCCACCTGTGTTTCGGAAATTACAAGGCACGCGCCGTCGCCCCACGCCAATACGCGCCGCTCTACCCGGCCTTCCACAACCTCGCCGTCGATGAAGTGCACCTTGAAATGGCTAGCCGTGAGTTTTCTGAAATCGAAATCATCCGCGACATCACCGAACAGGGAAAAGACGTCTGTGTCGGCATCATCGATGTCAAAAGTTACTTCATCGAACAACCAGACGATGTGGCCGCTCGCGTGCGCCGGTGCCTCGCCTTCGCCCCCGCGGAAAAATTGAGTTTTGCCCCTGACTGCGGGCTCAGCCAGACGGCGCGCTGGGCCAGCCGCCAAAAACTCGCTCATATGGTCATGGGCGTAAAGCAGGTGCGCGCGGAACTCGGCCTCGCCTGACAGGGCGCTCGCGGAGGCGGTTGGGCGGAGCCAGCGGCGCTTCGCTATCGCTTTGGCGTTCATAGACCCAAGTCATGAACTGACTGGTGAGACCGGGTAAATGCGTGGCGTCGCCATGAGCATTTGCATGATTCACCGGCCAATGGCAATGGTGATGATTTTTTCTCATGAGTCATTCTCCGGAACTTCTGCATCGTCTGGCGGACACCGTCGGCACCCCGTATTGGTTGTATGATGCCGCCCTGCTGCGGCAGCGGATAGCGGACATCAAGTTCATCACGGGCACACCTGGCGTGCAGGCACGATTTGCGATGAAGGCGTGCCCGGCGACCAAAGTGTTGCGCGAAATGGCGGCGGCGGGCATCTGGATTGACGCGGTATCTGGCAATGAAGTATTGCGCGCCCTGCAGGCCGGGCACCCTGAAGGCAACGATCCGCCGGTCATTTGTTTCACGGCCGATGTGTTCCGGGACAATGCGCTGGAGGTAGTTCTGAAACACAATGTCCTCCCGAATTTGGGGTCTCCCGGCATGGTGGATGTCCTGCGTCACGCCGGTTATCGCGGGCCCGTCTCCATGCGCATCAACCCGGGCTTCGGTCATGGCCATGTCAATTCCTGCGACACCGGCGGCCCGAGCAGCAAACACGGCATCTGGATCGAAGACGCCACTCGCGTCAAAGAGGCCGCCGAACGATCAGGATTGCGCGTCGTCATGCTCCACAGCCACATCGGGAGCGGACCGCAGTTCGATGAACTCGTCGACAACTTGTCGCGCCTAGCCGACGAATTTTCGCGGATTGCCACTCACTTTACGCATCTCGAAGCCGTGAATCTAGGCGGCGGTATCCCGCATAATTACCGCGATCCCGCCGCTACCGTGCCACTCGAAAAATTACGCGACTTGTTCGCGGAAGCACGGAAACGCTTGTGCTGGTCGATCGGCCGCGACATCCGCCTCGAGATCGAACCCGGCCGCTACTTCGTCGCACCGACTGCCACGTTGGTCACCGCAGTCACCGACGTCAAACACACCGTGACCAATGCCAAAGGATCAGGCGCCACCTTCGCGATGGTTGATGCCGGCTTTGTCGACCTCGTCCGCCCGGCCATGTACGGCAGCCACCACCGCATCGAAGTCGTCGGTCGCATGCATGAGGAGTATCGTGAACCGA
>JALRGB010000277.1 GCA_023253575.1 Verrucomicrobiales bacterium | reverse complement strand
GGGGGGGGAGGCGGCGGCAGACCTAGTTTCCGGGCTTGAGTTGGCCGAGGCCGGTGATCAAGCCAACGAGGAATCCATCTCCCGGGTCGGCGTGGCGCGGGGTGGCGGGCGGCTGGCGGCGGGTGGCCCGGGCTGTGTTTTTGGCGGGTGGGGCGATGGTGGGGGCCAGTCCGTCTCGTTCCATTTTACGCATGGTGACGGTGACGACGTCGCCGAGTGAGTAGCGATCGAGAATATTGGCGATGGCATTGCGCACATCGATCATGATCATGCGCAGGCCGCAATGTTCGGGATCGGGGCAGGTGCATGGTTCGTAGGCGGTCTCGCTGGCGCAGCCGATGGGGGCCAATTTCCCTTCCAGAAAACGGACGAGTTCGCCGACTTTGGTGGTATCTGGATCGCAGATGAGCCGGGCTCCACCGCTTTTGCCGCGCACGCCCTCGACGTATCCGCCGGCTTTCAAGTCGGCGAGGATGTTTTCGAGGAACTTGGCGGGGATGTGTTCGCTTTCGGCGAGGCGGGAGACGGAAACAATCGGTGACTCTAGCTTCCGGGCGACTCCCAGCCGGATCAGTGTGCGCAGCGCATATTCGCCTCGTTTGGTCAGTTTCACCCCCATGAGATCATGGCATCCCCGCGGGTAATCAACTGGTAATTAGCGGTCGGGGTGGATTTCATAAATGTTGGGGGTGGTGGTCAGGATTTTGGGTTTTGCTGGGCGATCGGGCGGCGCGGTGGCGGGGTGGCGCGGCGGCGGGGTGGCCGTTGAAAGTGAGCGGATCGACAACTTCCTGCTTGCTGTGACGGGCATCAGCTTGAATCGCTGGGGATGATTTCCCTTGCTGCGGCCCGCCAGTTGATTGTCGACCATGTGGTCGCGCGATCTGGGGTGGCGGTGTCTCTTGATTTGGCGGCGGGCCGGGTGTTGGCGGAGGATGTGGTGGCGGATGGTTTTTATCCGGTGGGCGACCGTTCGCAAATGGATGGTTATGTGGTGCGTGGGGATGCGGTGCCTGGGGGATTTCGATTGGCGGGCACGGTGGTGGCGGGCGATGCGCCGGTGGATCCGGTGCGGCCTGGGGAGGCGATGCGGATTTTTACGGGGGCCTTGCTGCCGCCGGGCGGCGGGCGGGTGGTGATGCAAGAGGAGGCGCGGTGCGATGGCGGGATGGTTTTTCTCGAGCGTTTCGGTGACAACCGATTTATTCGCGCGCATGGATCCGAGGCCGTGCCGGGAGCGCGACTGGTTGCGGCCGGGACCCGGCTGGGGGCGGTCGAATTGGCGGTCCTTGCCCAAGTGGGCCGGACCTATCCACGGGTCGTGCCCGCTCCAGTGGTGCATCACCTCGCGACCGGTGGCGAATTGGTTGATCCATCAGATCAGCCTGGCCCTGGATGTATCCGCGACACTAATTCCACCCTGCTGCGCGCCCTCGTGGCAGGGATGGGCGGTCTGCCCTTCTCCACTCGTCGCGTGCCCGACGACCTGCCCGCGCTCGTCAAGGCTGCCCACACCACCGCCGATCTGCTGCTCATCTCCGGCGGGGCCAGCGTCGGCGATTATGACTTCGGCGCCCAGGCCCTGCGGGAACTCGGTTATACCATTCACTTCGATCGCGTGAACCTTAGGCCCGGCAAACCCCTGACCTTCGCCACCCGCGGAAATCAAGCCGCTTTCGTCCTCCCCGGAAATCCCGTTTCTCACTTCGTTTGCTTCCACACCGCCGTGCGGTTGGCGCTGGAACAGGCCGCCGGCTACCCGCTCAGTTGGCCCACCCTCTGGCTGGACCTCGACGGCCCTGATCTCCTCGAGCCGTCGCCCCGCGAAACATGGTGGCCCGCTCGGGCCACCGTCAGCCACGGGAAATTGTCTGTGATCCCGAAATCATGGTCCTCATCGGGCCACACGTTTGCCCTCGCCGGTACTAATGCCCTCATTCTCGTCAATTCCGAGTCGCCGCGCGACGGCCGCGCGCTGACCCTCCTGCTCGAACCCCCAGCGACCCTGACCCCATCACCCCAT
>JALRGB010000245.1 GCA_023253575.1 Verrucomicrobiales bacterium | reverse complement strand
AAAATAACACGATCGCGTGAATCGCGATCGGCAAAATAACACAATCACGTAAATCGCGATCAGCGAATTAATATGATTGCGTAAATTGCCATCGACGGATGATGGCCAGACCGATCAAAAAATTCAATCCTTCAAGAGATCTAAAGAAGATCTGACTAGGCCACATCATATACTAGGAACATGTAGATCTTACATGGGAATTACGCCAGCTCAAACCCGCCGCCAAATCAACATGGGGCACCGTCGTCGGTACCATGGCCGGCCTCGTCCTGAAAACCATCCTCGGCCTCGCCATGGTCGGTTATTTTTTCATCGACGTCTTCTGGCTCGCCTGGTGATCAACACGACTTCCGCCTCTCGCTGGTGCTGCCGTGCCATTCACGTAACACTTCCACCACACGCGCTCGTGGGGCTGCCGCGCGCTCGAAACGCTTTTCTCACACACCCGGTCACTGTTTCGCGGTACTGAAGTCCTGGCGACTTTTCGGCTGGGTCATTCCCCGAGCCGCCTTCAGCACATCGAGCTCCCGCTCGACCTCCGCCAGCCTAGCACTGACCGACTGCAAGCGCACGGCCATGACCCGGCTCAGAAAACCATAGAGGGCCGCGTAATAGCTGGCATTGGTCTGCTCCGGTTTGATCTCCTGTAAAAACTGCTGGTCGATGACCAGACACAACGTCGGCATCAGCGCCCGAACAGTTGCAATCCGACGGTCGCCACTGACCACCGCCACTTCGCCAAAAATCTCGCCGCTTTTGGTAATAGTGCCCACCGGCTCTCCGTCCTTGATGACTTCCACTTCACCCGTCAGCAGAATAAAAATACGACGGTCCTCTTGACCCTGCTCAATGACCACTTCGCCAGCGTCACACTGGAGAAAATAACTCGAATAGAGAATGTCATTGAGATGCCCCGCCGTAAAATTTTCGAAAAACGGAATATGGGCGAGCAAATCGGGCAGCTTGCCCTCTTCGTGAATGTAGGCGAATTCCTTCATGCGGGTGGTATGTGGCACGCGAGCTGGCTCCGCTGGCGGAGGCCACGGTCATCAATACGCGACGGCTCGACCGATTCTTGCCTGATTATTTTACTGCTTCCAAAAAAATGTTTCCTCAATCCCGCGAAGCCGCCTTGTCCCAATGGCGCACTTTTCTCCCACAGGCACCAGCCTACGGCGCCAGACGCAGCTTGGTCGTGCCCGGCCACCCGCACGTCACCCGGTTATCCCCAGCCATCAGCCGTCGCCTCATCACCGAGGAAGAACTCCTCACCTCCCTGCGACAGTCCCACCCTCTCGCCCACGTGGAAAAATTGGCCCAAGAAATCCTCTGGCGGCCGTACTGGAAAGGGTGGCTTGAACACCACCCCGCCGTCTGGGCGACCTATCGCACCCAAGTGGCCGCCCTCACCCCCGCCCACGGCGACCGTCTGGCCGACATCACCGCCGGCCGCTCCGGCATCGCCATCATGGATTATTTCATCCGTGAACTGCTCGAGTCCGGATGGCTCCACAACCACGCACGCCTCTGGGTCGCCGCTTGGTGGGTTCATCACGAACAGCTTCCCTGGGAACTCGGCGCCCACTTTTTCCTCCAACACCTGCTCGATGCCGATCCCGCGTCCAACACCCTCTCCTGGCGGTGGGTGGCCGGCCGACATACCCGCGGCAAAGCCTACCTCGTGCGCCGCTCCAATCTGGAAGCCTGCCTCGACCCCTCGCTGCTCGCTCAGCACTCCGCAGGACTGGAACGTCTGGCCGATGAATACGCAGCGGCCGTACCCCTGCCGCCAGAACCAGATTTTCCAGCCACCGCAGTCGATCCACTCCCGTCCAGCCCGGGGCCACTCGACGGCCGCTGGGGTGTCTGGGTTCATGAGGAGGATTTGGCCCTTGAAATCTACCCCCCGCTGGCCGGGCTCAGTCCTCACGCAGTGGGATCCATCCTCAGCCATTCCCTCCGCGTTGAACAAGGTGTGAGTGACCAACGATGGGACCATCTGCGAGCCTGTCTGCGCGATGGGGCGACCCGGCTCGCCACTCATTTCCAGTGTCCCGCAGATGTGGAAGCCGCGCCCCATCTGGCCCAGGGGCTGGTCGACTGGGCCCAAGCCCGGCAGCTTCACACCGTGGTCACGTTGCAGCCATGGGTTGGACCGCTGGCCGACCAGTTGCCCGCCGTCATCAAAGCGCTCCAATCTCAGGGCATCCGCCTTGTCCGCCTCCGCCGCCCATTCGATGCCCTTCTCCTCCCCCACGCCACCAAGGGGTTTTTCCATTTCTGGAAATCAGCCCGGGAAACATTGGCACTCGATCTCCCGGTACCCTGAAATAAATTTTAGCTGCGCCCAGACCTAGTCTCAGCGCGCCTTGGCCATCATCGCCACTGCCTCCCGGGATGCCGCCCCCTCCCGACGGGCCACCGGGGGATACAAATCAGCCAATGCCTCGCGCACAGTGGGAAACCGGAAGGTAAATCCCGCCTCCTCCAGCCGCTTCGGATCACCCCGGCGCCCGGTCAATGCCAACACCGGCTCGGTGCCAAGCAACCAGCAGCCCAGACGCACGACCCACGCCGGCGTGCGCGGCACCCAAGGCCGCCCCAACACTTGACGCAAGGCACCCATAAACACTTCGTTCCGTACTGGATCAGGACTCGTCGCCGCATACACGCCGCTCATCGTCTCATCCTCAATCGCCCGTAGAAAAATGCGCGTCATGTCCGTGACGTGAATCCAGCTGATAAATTGACGCCCACTGCCCACCGCACCCCCCAGAAACGCTCGCGTCACCCGCGCCATCATCCCGAGCGCACCCTCGTCCCGCCCCAATACAAAACTCATCCGCATCAAGACCCGGCGCGTCCGCGGCGTGGGCGAATGCGCAAAGGCCTGCTCCCACTTCCGAGCCGTCCGCACCGGCACCCCCTCACCCCAAGGCGCCCCCGCATCACACCACCGATCCCCCGCATCCCCGTGACTGGCCAAGGTGCCAGCCT
>JALRGB010000241.1 GCA_023253575.1 Verrucomicrobiales bacterium | reverse complement strand
TGGGCCCGGCGTGAAGTCGGGCTGAATGAGCTTCCGCTGGTCCAGATTCCGGCATCCACAAACGCCGGCGGCCATTCTTCGGCGGGCGATGGCCGCCAGACGACGATGGCTCAGACCTATCCACCACCCAAAAAAAGGCCGCGCAGACCGAGGTGCGGGAGCTTGGAAAAAGCGCCGCCACTGATGATCACATCGTATTCCGTGCTCATGAGATGATAATGAAAAGTCTGGGCTGGATCGCCAGTGGCGCCATGCCAGAAGAGGGCCGCGGATCGCCGCAGGCCGCCCCCGGGAAAAAAACAACCCCCGGCGGATGAGGCCGGGGGTTGGCTGAGACTGTGGTAATTATTTGAGTGCCGGCTGGCGAGTCAGGGGCGAGTTCGTCCAAGGACATCCTGCGCTCCGCCTCGCCGCTCCGGCGATTGGGTTCGACTACAGGTTGGTGATGATGTCGCCGGGCGGGGCGTTTGACTCCCCGCTCTTGGCCGCCGTCTTTTTCACCTCCTTGACGACATATTTGTCCGCCTCGGAACCGATCGATTTCACCAAGTCATCCTTGGTGTGCGCGTCGGTGGTTGAGTCGAAGGTGACTTTTTGGGTGGTGGGGGTGTCTCCAGCAGCGATGACGATGTTGGTGACTCCTTCCAGTTTGCTGAACGCCTCACGGACGTGCTTTTTACAGCCGCCTCACGTGACGCCCGTCATAGTGACCGTATATACGGTCTTGGGGGCCGCCTCCGCGGTGCTGATCCCTGCGAAGAGGGCCAGTGCGGTGACAGCCATAATGATGGCTTTCATGGTATGTTTCATTGGATTGTGGTATTGTTGCCACAGTCTACAGCACCCTCAGTATCCCCCTAAACCCGCAATGAGCAATCAGGGAAGTGTCGTACCCGGAGCTGGGAAAATGGCGGCGCTCGAGGCTTGCCTGTGGCAGCATCAGCCCATGCCTCGGCGCTTCATTCGCTGGATTCCCGTCACGGTCGCGCTGCTGGTGCTGTTCGCACTGGCCGGCGGTGCTTGGATCGTGCGGGTTTTCGACCCTGAGAAATTCAGCTTGCTGCCTCCGTGCCGGTTTCATCAGATGACTGGACTGCAGTGTCCCGGCTGTGGCATGACGCGGGCGACGCATCACCTGCTCAACGGCCGAATCGGTCCGGCCTTTTATTATAATGCTTTTTTTGTCTCCGTACTGCCCGTGCTGGGGGGGTGGGGGGCATGGCTCCTGCAACGGTGGTACCGGGGCCGGCCTCTCGCCGGCCCCGCGGTTGTTTTCTCCGCGTGGCTGGGTGGCGCCTTGGTGGCCGTCTGGATCGTCTTCTGGGTGGTGCGCAATCAGCCTGCTTGGCCTCTGCTGTAATGGCCTGACTCCATCGCTAGGAGTCCGCGCTGGGCGTCATGGAGAAAAATTCCCCTTCAGTTCAGGCCCAGCTAATGACAAGAGTGGGTTTTTCTCATGCCCGTTCATCACCATATCTTTACCCTCGCCACCCGCGGCCAGGCAACATACGAAATCACCGATGAAGTGGCCCGCGCCGTGCGGGCCAGTGGCATAAGGGATGGCACCGCCACGGTTTTCGTGCGCCATACTAGCTGCAGTCTCATCATTTTTGAAAATGCCGACCCCTCGGCTCAGACTGATTTGCTCGCGTATTTCGAGCGGTTGGTGCCAGAAAATGCGCCTTATTTTGTGCACACTCTGGAGGGAGCGGACGACATGCCCAGTCACTTGCGGATGGTGCTGACCCGCACCAGCGAAGTCATTCCCGTCATCGACGCCCGTCTCGCGCTCGGCTCATGGCAGGGAGTTTTTCTGTTCGAACACCGTCGGGCTCCTCACCGTCGAGAAATCGTCGTGACCGTGATGGGTGAAACATGAGGCATGAGGCGTTGGTTTGCCGTCTCAGGCCGCCGGGGAGGCAGTCGCTTTTTAAAAACCATTTTCGCCCGGCCGGGGCGCGGCTATTCTGTTCGGATGAAGGAATGGATGATTCGCTTGGTATTTGGACTAGTGGCTTGCGGGCTGCTGGCTGAGCCGGTCCGTGCGCAGAGTGGGGCTATTGATTATGCCCGGAGCGAATTCATCATTCTCAGCGGCGGTCCAGCCTTGCGGAAATGGGAAGATCTGCGCCGTCCTAATGAACAGCATGACCGCTGGTGGGGGAATTTTATCCGCTCGGCTCGTATTCGGGTGCAGCAACTGCGGCGGGCTCACGGTCCCGCCGCCCAGATCACGTGGCTGGTCTATCGGCCGGCTTACGAAATGCGGGTTCCGGAAGATGCGGCCCGCCAGGCCGACCAGCCAGCCGCTATGAGTAAAATCGAGTCGGTGCGCGACGCCTACGGTCTTAAGCTCATCTATTTCTCGTCCGGAGATGACGTCATTACCTATCTGAATTCACGTCCGCGCCGCTCCATCATGAACTTTGAGTAT
>JALRGB010000194.1 GCA_023253575.1 Verrucomicrobiales bacterium | reverse complement strand
GCGGTTCATTCAGCACATGGAACGGCCAGGCCAGCGGCAATCGTCTGGTGCGCCTGACCGCTCAGGGCGCGCGTGATACGGCTTTTATTCCCGGATTTTCCTCTGGCACTGGCGATGCCGTTTATTGGGTGAAAGTCGACGAGGCCAGCCGGGTTGTGGCGGGAGGTAAATTCTCCGCACCTCGCCAAGGCATTGTCCGACTAACGGCCACCGGCACTCAGGACACAACCTTCAATCCGGGCACCGGAACGGGCACGGGTGCCGTTTACGCAGGCTTGCTGGAACCAACTGGAGCGATGGTCATCGGCGGTGATTTCACCAGCATCGCCGGCACAACCCGCAGCCGCGCAGCCCGCTTGACCGCTTCCGGGGCGGTCGATACCTCATGGAATACGGGAACCGGCTTTGATGGCGTCGTGCAAGCTATGGTGCAACTCAACGGAGCCAGTTACATTCATACCGCCGGCGCATTCTCATCATTTCAAAACTCTCCTCGCAACAAAACCGCCGTCATCGGCCAGTCCGCCGCCGAGCCGGGCCGCACTCCATGGGGACCATCAAGCCTGACTATCTCCCGCATCTGGAGCATCGATTAATGAGCGCCCTTCATCCATCACCCAGCCCGCACCGGCCCGTGTATGGCGACGCCACCCCTCCAGCCGCCCAAGATTATCCCGCCAGCACGCCGCCAGAGCACTCATGGTCGTGCCCGTGCTGCCACGCCACCCTGCGCTCAGAGGGCACTCCGCGACGCGGGTCATGCCCGGCCTGCGGCTCAATCATTGAGCCGCCCACGAGCGCAGGCGCCACAACCACCGCGACCACCGCGACCACCGCGGCAGTCACGAACGCCCCGCCCCTCGCCACCCACCCGCCGCAGAAAACAACCACACCTGCCAAGAACCAACACCGATGGCTTATCCTGAGTGCTTTAACTGCACTCCTCGTCCTAGCCGCGCTGGCCGCGTGGAAAGTATCCTCCGGCCCGACCGCCGCACGCCCCGCCGCCGTCACCGCGCCAATGCCCCCGACACCGGAAGAATTACGGTCGATCCTCAATGGATTCTTACAGGCCGATAACTGGGCGGCTAAACGCGCTTTTATTCTCGATTCCCACCGCCTGAATGCGACGGGCGCTGCTTATTACCATGGGCGCGATCCGGAAGAAATCACCGCTGCCGATTTTCAGCCGTACACGTTGCCCAGCCAGACCGGCCTGAGTGACAGCACCACTGGTAGCGCCACGCTGCGGGCCCTCCGAACTGGCCGCCCTCCCGTACTGGCGATTTTTCACCAAGTGGGAACCCGGTGGCATCTTGACTGGGAAATCTTCACGCAAACCCACGACGATACGGTCTCGACGTTTTTGCACACGCCCTCATTCGTCCACCGGACCTTGCGGGTCCGCTTGGGCCGCGTTTTTAACCAGTCCGGCCCGGCCTCCACGTTGGCGGTCGAACTGATTGATTTATTGGACGCTGGTCAGCGCATCACCTTTCATCTGCCCGTGGGCAGCCCGATTGCGCGTACGCTGGCTGATGGACTCAGCGGCGGCTCCACCCGGGAAGCAAGCGTGGAAGTCTGCTGGGGCCGGCCCCAAACTGATGGTCCGTGGGTTCCAATCCTTCATCGCCTCATCAGCTGGGGGCCGTCCGGCCTGCACCACGAACTTTCAGCAGGGCCCACACCGGCGATCGTCCCGCCTTCGACCAACCCCGAAGCGACCGGCTCCGGCCCGCCCCGCAGGAATCAGGACGGACGCGACTAGCAATCCCGCCATCCTATGCTAATTATCAGCCCACCCTGATTATTTTTTCCCTGTGAGTTCTCCTGTCTTCGTCATCGGCCACAAGAATCCCGACACTGACGCCATCTGCGCCGCCATTGGGTATGCGGAATACTTGCGCCTCACCCGCCTGCCGGAAGCCGAGGCGGCGTGCTGTGGCGTGGTCAATGCCCGGACCCGCTGGGTCCTAGAGCAAGCGGGGGTCGAACCACCACGCCTGCTGATGGATGTGCGTCCGACAGCGGCGACCATCTGTCGACGCGATGTCGTGCTCGCGCGCCCGGAGGATTCATTTCTCGATGTCTACCGCTACTTGATCGAGC
>JALRGB010000146.1 GCA_023253575.1 Verrucomicrobiales bacterium | reverse complement strand
CCAAGCGAAGAGGCGGTCGCCCTGAGCGATGGCGTTGAGGGCGTCAGAGGTGTGTGGCTCTTGCAAGAGCAAGGGGATGACGGCGCTGGTGTCGAGAAAAAGGTGCATGGGAGGTGGTGTTACCAGTCCCGCTGTTGGCGGGTTTCCTCAACAGTGTTCAAGTCTGTGCGGCCATCCCCGGCGATCGTAGGGGTGGGCAGGCGACGGGGTTCTGGGTGGAGTGAGGGTGCGGCCAAGGGAGAGACTAGGGTGAGCCCGACGGTGAGAAAAGCAGCCTCGAGTTGGCGGGCTTCAAGATTGAGAGCAGCGTTCACAGGGGCCTCCTTGGTTCGGGTCAGATAAGCGACAGGGGTCTCACGAACACAGACCTCGATGTCCTCTCCGGTCTCTTGAACAAGTCGGAGATAGTGAGACAAATGCGTCTTGAGTTCGGCAGACTTGACTTGCATATGACCAACATAGTTACCACAGTTGGTCATGTCAAGGTTGAGTTAGGCTAGTCCACATACCAGACACCCACTGACGTCGCAGAACTCCCGCCGAGCTGGAGCACAGGCGCCACATACCAGACACCCCCTCTCGTCACAACCAAGTCTTCCACGATGACGTCACCGAGGTTTCGGTTAAACTCGAGTGATCCCATGTCCCATATCCCGCCCTACACCATCACCCCGGCCATTCTCTCGCTCGTCGCGGAGATCGCCGGTGAGGTAGGACGTTTGGGTGCCTTGGCTGGGACCGGCAACGTACCGAAACTCCGCCGCGAAAACCGCATCCGCAGTATCCACGCCTCGCTCGCCATCGAGAACAACTCGCTGACCCTCGACCAAGTGACCTCGGTCATTGCGGGTAGGCGCGTGCTCGGTCCGCAGCGGGAAATTCAGGAAGTAAAAAACGCCTTCGCGGCCTATGAAGCCATGCCTTCGTGGAAACCTTCCGCCGTGAAGGACCTGCTCGCCGCCCACCGGCTCATGCTAGAAGGCCTCGTGGATGAAGCGGGGAAATTCCGCACTCGCGGCGTCGGCATCACTCAAGGCAAACGCATCGTTCACCTCGCCCCACCCGCCGACCGCGTGCCCGGCCTCATGAAGGACCTGCTCGACTGGCTCAAGCGCACGGATGCCCATCCACTCGTTGCCGGCTGCGTCTTCCACTACGAACTCGAATTCATCCACCCGTTCGCCGACGGCAGTGGCCGTATCGGCCGACTCTGGCAAACGCTCATTCTCAGCCAATGGAATCCATTGTTCGCCTTTCTGCCCGTGGAAACCGTCATCCGCGACCAGCAGGCCGATTACTACAAGGTCCTCGCCGCCTGCGACAAAGCCGGCAACTCCACCGCCTTCACAGAATTCTTGCTCTCCTCCTTGCGCACCGCCCTCCGCGAGATCGCCGGTGAGCAAGTCAGTGAGCAAGTCAGTGAGCAAGTCAGTGAGCAAGTCGCTAAAATCCTCCGCGCTTGTTCCAAAGGCTCTAAAACCAAGGCTCAACTTCTCGAAAGCGCCGGCCTCGCCAACGCCTACCTGAACTACAAGTGGCATATTCTTCCGCTCCTGCAGTCCGGGGTCATCGAAATGACCCTGCCCGACAAACCCCAAAGCCGCCTCCAGAAATACCGCCTCACCTCCCAAGGCCGCACGCTTCTTGACTGATCACTCCCCCCTACCTCGTTCCACGCACCCCGATACAATCGCCGGAATCAGATCCCATACCCCACCTCGGCCACATACCAGACACCCACTGACGTCGCAGAACTCCCGCCGAGCTGGGGCTCAGCGTTCCCGGGAGCGTTTCCGGGTCCACAGGAAACCAGTTGACTTATCAGTCAAGAATGGCTTAAAACATCCTTATCCTGATGTCGACCCCACGCCCCAATGACACTCGTCACCGCTTGCTGGAAGCGGCGACCTCGTTGATTTGGGAGAGCAGTTATGGAGCGGCCAGCGTGGAAGGAATCTGTCAACGAGCGGGCGTGAACAAAGGGAGTTTCTACCATTTTTTCCCCTCCAAGTCCGAGCTGGCGGTGGCGGCGCTGACGTCCGAATGGGAGGCGCGGAAGCCGCAGTGGGACGAATTTTTTTCTCCACTGGTGGCACCACTCGACCGGTTGCGGCGCTGGCACGAGAGGTGTGTCGAGGAGCAAGTGCGGCTGGCGGCGGAGAATGGATTTGTCGTCGGGTGCCCGCTTTTCAGTCTGGGCAGTGAAGTGGGGACGCAGAACGAGCCGATCCGGCAGAAAATCGACGAATTGCTCGGATTCCACCTGTGCTATCTTGAGTCCGCGATTGCCGAGGCCCATGTTCGGCAGCACATCCACGCCCCGAATCCCGCCGCCAAGGCCCGCATTGTGCTGTCTTACGTTGAAGGCCAAATGACGCGGGCCCGCATTCAAAACGATCTGGCCCCGGTGCGGGAAATCGAAGACGGAGTCTTCGACATCTTGGGCGTAGGCGCCAGCTGTGTCCATTGACCCCTTTGTGCTGATGCCTGCCGTTCCCCTGCCCTCATGGGTTCATCGCCCGCGCTTTCTAAACCGACCGGTCAAATTATTTCCTTATTGTCGTATGCGTCCGTTACATTCACCCCTGCTGACCACGCTTCTGGTCACGCTCACCGCCTTGAGTTCCAGCTGTGATCGCGGCGGGTCGCCCGCTTCGGCGGTGGCGCCGTCGGCGATGCCGCCAACTCCGGTCATGGTCGCCCCGCCGGAGCAGCGGGTGCTCACCGAGTGGAAAGAGGCCAGCGGCCGACTGGACGCCAAAGAAAGCGTGGAAATCCGCCCGCGGGTCACCGGGCATATTGACCGGGTGACATTTCAATCCGGGCAATTGGTCAAAAAGGGAGACGTCTTGTTTGTGATTGACCCGCGTTGGTATCAGGCGGCCTTGGCCAGCGCGGAGGCGCAGCTGGCGCGCGCCCAAGCCAATCTGGCCAATGCCACGCGGGAATGGGAGCGCAACCGGCAGCTCGAGAAAGCCAAAGCCATCTCAGCCAGCGAGGCGGATCAATGGCAGACGCGGGTGGAAGAAGGCAAAGCGGCCGTACTGGCTGCGCAGGCGGCCCGCGACGCGGCGGCGCTCGACGTCGAAGCCACCGAAGTGCGATCACCGATCGACGGCCGGATCAGCCGCGCTTTGCTGACGGAAGGCAATTATGTCAGCGGAGTCGCTGGATTCACCACCCTGCTCACCACGGTCGTCAGCGTGGACCCGATGTATGTCTATGTGTCAGTGGATGAAGCAACTTATCTGGAATACGCCCGCAAGCTGAGAGAGAAAAAAATCAGTTTAAATGCGGAAGGTAAAATTCCGGTGCAGGTGCAGTTGAGTGGCGAGGACGGATGGCCTCATCACGGATGGATTGAGTCATTCGACAACCGCATTAACCCGGGCACCGGCAGTATTGTCGTGCGCGGGCTGATGCCAAATCCCGACCTGAGCCTCGTGGCAGGCGCCTTTTGTCGTGTGCGCGTGCCGACCAGCCTCGAGTATGAGGCGCTGCTGGTGGACGAAAAAGTCATCGGCACCGACCAAGACCAGAAATACGTGCTCCTTCTCGGCGCTGGCAACGTCGCCGAATACCGCTCGATCCAGCTCGGCGAAAGAATCGGCAGTCAGCGCCTTATCCGCCAAGGGTTGAAATCAGATGACAAAATCATCGTTTCTAACCTGCAAATCATCCGGCCCGGGGCCCCGGTCATGCCGCTACCCCCCGCCCCAGCCGCTACCCCAGAAGCTGCCGCCCCGCCCGCACCCGCCAAAGCCGCACAACGATAAGCGTCGCCTCCGCCTCCGCCTC
>JALRGB010000075.1 GCA_023253575.1 Verrucomicrobiales bacterium | reverse complement strand
ACGCCGGAGGAGCTGGCCCAGCATTTGCACAACCTGGAGGAGGCCAAGAAACGAGATCACCGCCGCCTGGGCAAGGAGCTACAATTGTTCGCGGTGGACGAAAAAGTCGGCCAAGGCCTGATTCTCTGGCTGCCCAAGGGGGCAGTCATCCGCCAGCAGTTGCAGGATTTCATTTCGGAAGAGCTCCGCAAGACCGGATACTCGCAAGTCTTTACTCCGCACATCGGCAAGCTCGACCTGTATCGCACCAGCGGGCATTTCCCCTACTACAAGGAAAGCCAGTTTGCGGCCATACCCGAGCGCGACCAGTTTCAAAAACTTGCGGATGAAAAATGTTCCTGTGCTGATCTGGCCGCCGGGCTCGAGAGCGGGGAGCTCGACGGCTACCTGCTCAAGCCGATGAATTGTCCGCATCACATCCGGATTTTCGCCCAGAGCCCGAAAAGCTATCGCGACTTGCCGGTGCGCCTCGCGGAATTCGGCACCGTCTATCGCTGGGAGCAGTCGGGAGAACTCGGCGGTATGACGCGGGTTCGCGCTTTCACTCAAGATGACGCCCACCTTTTCTGCACTCCAGAACAAGTGGGCGCCGAAATCATCGGATGCCTCAAACTCGTCAAGACCGTGCTCACGACGTTGGGCATGAACGATTATCGCGTTCGCGTGAGCCTGCGCGACCCCGACAGCAGCAAATACGTCGGCGACCCGGCCAACTGGGACAAGGCCGAGGAAGCTCTGCGCCAAGCCGCGATCTGGCTCGGGGTCCCGTTCACCGAAGAACCAGGCGAAGCCGCCTTCTACGGCCCAAAAATCGACTTCGTCATCAAAGACGTCATCGGCCGCGAATGGCAGCTGGGCACCGTGCAGGTCGACTACAACCTGCCCGAACGTTTTGAGCTCGAATACATCGGAGCGGACAACACCAAACACCGTCCCGTGATGATTCACCGCGCCCCGTTTGGCAGTATGGAACGCTTCACCGGCGTGCTCATCGAACATTTTGCCGGCCACTTTCCCACCTGGCTCTCACCGGAGCAGGTGCGCGTCCTGCCCATCTCCGAAAAAAGTGAGGTCTTCGCCAACGAGGTTCTGGCCCAGCTGCAGGCCGCCAACCTGCGCGCCACTCTGGACACCGCTCCGGACAAAATTGGCGCCAAAATCCGCAATGCCCAGCTGGAACGGGTTCCGTACATGCTCGTCATCGGCGAAAAAGAAGCCGCCATCCAAAGCGTCAGCGTTCGCCATGCCAAACGCGGCGACCTCGGCGTGCGCCCGCTGGACGAATTCCTCGCCGACCTCGTCCAAGAGGTCGCCAGCCGCTCGCTTTAAGTCATAAATCAGCCGACCCAGCCGACCCAGCCTAGCCGGCCCCACCCCCGCCCAAGCCGTGATCCGGTCCACACTTCCCGCCTCGCGGGGTGCCTCCTCCATCCTCCTCGCCCTCTTGGTCGCCAGTCCCCTGCGGGCCGCCGAACTGCGTGGCCGCATCATCGATGCCGTCACCGGCCAGCCGGTGGCCGCTCGCCTTTACCTGAGCGATGAATCAGGCCGATGGCATCAGGCCCGAAGCAGCGACCCCGCCGGCCACGCC
>JALRGB010000035.1 GCA_023253575.1 Verrucomicrobiales bacterium | reverse complement strand
AAATTGGAGCATTATTTGACGTTGTTAAATGCTAAATTCTCAAAAAGAAATGATATTATTCTGGAGAATACTGCGTACGATCGTGTATTAAGTTCGTTATTGGATAATATTCAATAAGTTCTAAAAAATTCTTCAATAACCTTCAAGACACGTACGCGAAACCGCTTCTTCGCCGCCGGTCTTCTGCTAACAAAAACCTTCGGTGAGACGTTCGGCGCCGCGACCGGGGTCAGCGACCACCGGCTACAAAAGAAGAGGAAGAAACTATGGCGCGAGCGGCACGGCAGGTCGGGGTAGATTATTTCTTTTGTTGAGCGGAGAGGTAAGCGACGAGGTCGACGAGTTGTTGTTCGTTCATGGCTGGAGCGAGCGCGGTCATGAGGGAGGTCGACATTTTGTCGCGGCGGATCAGGTCTGATTTTTTTAATTTTGAATCCAGTCCTCCCACCGAGCGAACGGTGATTGAGTCATCGGTTTCACTGGTGATGAGCCCGACGAGGGTCGTTCCGTCGCGGGTTTCGACCGTCCATCCTTCATAGCCGAAGCTGACGCCTTGATTTGGGTCGATGATGGAGGCGAGCAATCCTTCTTTCGGCAATTTGGAGCCGATTTCGGTGAGGGCGGGTCCAAAAGCGACTCCTTCATTGCCGATTTGATGGCAGGTGGCGCAGAGCAGCGAGAAGACGCCGCGGCCATTTTCAGCATCGCCATGGCGGGAAGCCAATTCGGCGAGGGGAGGCAGGGCCACGCCTTCGGGGATTTGAACCATAGAGGCGAGCGCTTGGGTGGCTTGGTGTCGGATGCCTTCGTCGCTGGAGGCGCCGAGGATCCGGCCGGCGGCGATGCGACTGGCGTCATCGGGCAGGCGATCGGTTTGGGCGAGGGTGAGGAGAATTTGTTCGCCACCGCGGGAGCGACCGAGGGCGGCCAGCGCGGACTGACGCAAGGATGATTCTTCCGCGACCACCAGGCTGGCCAGCCATTCGGCGGCCGATTTCATCCCGGTTGATCCCAGCGCTCCGAGCATTTCCGGGGCGCGCTCGCCAGCGGCCCGAACGAGTTTTTCGATGGCGGCAAATTCACCCCAAGCGACCAGTTGCCGCAATGCTTTCTGGCTGGCCATCGGGCTGGCGGCGTTATTGGCGTGGCGAAGCAATACTGGCATTTGATCGCGCAGATTGAAGCGATCGATGTAGTCGAAGTAGGCATCCGAGCCGTCTTGACTGGCCAGATAGCGATCGAGGGCGGCCTTCATGGCTGGGGCAGCTTGCGTGGCGTCGAAGGCGGGAAGTTTTCCAAGGACGAGGGCCATGAGCTCGCTGGAGTCTGGCTTTTGGGAGATGGTGGCCACCATGGCGGAGAGCGCCTGCTGACGACCGGTCTCATTTTGAAAATCCATGGCGCGGAGATATCGGAGCTCTGCGGCGGCGGACCGGTCCGCGGCGAGAATAAGTCGGGCGATGAGGTCAGGCGAGCGAGCGGCGCGGCTGCGCCAGACGATGTCCCGAGCGGCGGCGGAAGCCGTGATTTTCTCTTCCCCTCCGATGGCCGTCAGAAATGCCGCGAGATACGCATCCCAATTGCCATCGGCAGCGAGGCCGAGGGCCTCCAGATACCACCGGTCCTGCCCGTCGTGCCGGGAGGCAAGGGCAGCCCAAAGCGCCGGTGCTTTGCTGGATTTTGAATGCCGCAAGGCAATGGCACATTCACGGCGGACGTGGGCGCTGGGGTCTTGAACCAATTGCGTCACGAGCGGGATGACATCGAGTTGCAAGCGGCGGGCCAGTCGCAGGCCGGTGACGCGCAAGTCGGGAGTGGCATCAGCGATCGCAGTGGCCACGAAAGCGGGTCCATCCAGCTGGCCGAGAAGCCATAAAGCGCGGGCGCGCATCCGAGGATTTGGATCATCCCAGAGTTTTTCCAGCGCCGGACGGGCTTGGGTGCCGAAAGCGCGCAACGCGTTGTAGGCGAGGAACCGGGTGCTTTGAGCGGGTGACTTCAGCGCCTCGGCGGCGCCTTCCGGAGTGGAGAGATCGATGGACGGCACCGTGTAGGGCACGCCCGTTGGAGCCAAGCGATACAGCCGGCCGTGATCGAGGTCGCCCATGGCATGCCCCCCGACCCCGGGATCATACCAATCGGCCACCATGAGCGAACCATCTGGAGCCGCGACGACGTCCGACGGACGGAACCACTTGTCATCAGTTCCCTCGAGGATGTTTTCCATGCGCGCGGACCAGCCAGCGCCAGACGGCTCGACCGGATACGCCCGCACAACATTCGGACCCGCATCGCAATGGATGATTTGGTTTTGCCAAGCGGCGGGCAGAAGATTGCCTTCATAGACCATGATGCCGGTGGGAGACCCTGCGCCGGTCAGCAGCAGGTTGGGCACCACGCCAGGGTCATTGAGGTGCCAGTGACGGCGCGGAATTTCCTCCTCGCGGTTGGTCCGGTCATCCGACCAGCCGGCTCCCGTGAACTCATCACGATAGCCGTAATTGCCGAATTCCATGACGTAATTGATGCGGACACCCTGATTGCCGTCGTCATCATTATCACTTTGCCAGATCGTGCCAAAGCTATCGACCGTGACCTCCCAGTTATTGCGGAAGTTCCATCCGAGGGTTTCGACGCGACTGCCGTCGGGCTCGCAACGAAAGACCAATCCTTGTTGATACGGTTTGCGGTCCTGTGAGATCACATGACCGGCAAGATCGGTGATGGGCTGACCGTCTTTGTCGCGGATCTGGCCGCCGTCATTGCCGACATTAAAATACAACCGGCCGTCCGGTCCGAACATCACCTGGTGAGCCCCATGATCGTGCTGCGCCCCACCAATTCCCGTAAACAGCTTTTCGTGCACATCAGCCCGATCATCACCATCGGTGTCCACCAGCCGGTGAATAGCCCCATTGGCGGAAACCAAGGCCGTATTCCCCAGCACGCACACGCCATGAGGAGAATCGATCAAGGGACTCTGGAAAAAAACCTTTGATGAATCCGCCCGCCCATCATGGTCGCTATCCTCGAGGATGACAATGCGGTCGCCTTCCGACCGCTTTCCATTATGGCCGCGGTAGTTGACGATTTCTGCCACCCAAACGCGGCCACGGGCGTCGACATCAATGGCCGACGGACTGAACAACATCGGTTCGTGCGCAAAAGTGGTCGCCTCCATGCCCTCGGCAGCCGTCAACCCCGCTAAAGCCGCTTCCGGCTCGCGAGCTCCACTGCCACCACCGCCCCCGCCAGCCATCGCTAGGGCAGGTCGCTGCGTGTAGACCGCAAAGACAACGCTCGATCCTGATTGGGACGTCCCGCCTTCATCCAAAGCCCCCAACGCGGAAAATTTCGTCGTCCCCGGAGGCAGGTCATATTCAATCATCGAAATGGCATGCGCCGAAAGCCCGCTCACCACTTGCCCGGCCACCCGCATCGGGCCACCGTTCGAATTTTTGTTCACACCCACACTTCCCCACCCTGCTTCCGCCTTCACCCACGGCACATCAGTCAGGGCGGTGTCGCCATGATCGCCGCGAATCACTGGATTCACCCAGTTGGCCCAGTCAGCCGCGTACCCGTTGCCTCCGTCGGTCACCACTAAAAAAAGCTTGGTCGCTCCCTTGGGGAGGTCCACTTCAATCGGCACCGCGTGCCCCGGCGTCTCGGTATCAACCAACGGGCTTTTGTACAACGGCTTCACAGCCGGGGCCGCCTGCGCAACCACCCCGGTCAGCAGCAAGGCCGACGGCCATGAAGAGAATATCGAGACAAGAATATCAGAGGCAAGTTTCATGCAATGCCAGAGGCTAGCCAGCCCACCCACCCCTCGCAACTGCGCCGTCATCGGAAAATCACGCTCCTACCCGCAAGGGTTTCCCCTGCCTCGCCAGCCAACCGGCACGTGGTGTCCGCCTTGCGGGCAAAGCACCGATCCCGCTCACTCGAAGATGTGGCTAACGCCCGCCGCCACCACCGCCGCCCGGACCACGACCACCGCCACCACCGCCACCCCCTGGGCCGCGGCCACCGCCACCGCCGGGCCCGCGACCACCGCCAGGCCCGCCGCGCCCCCCTCCCGGGCGACCACCTGGCCCGGCTCCGGGGCCCGCCCCGGGACCACCCGGTCCCGCTCCGGGACCACCCGGTTGGCCAGGCCCGCCAGGCTGGCCGGGACCACCGGCCCCACCGGCAGCGCCACCGGCTCCGGCATACGTCGATGGATTCACCATGGTGGGGATCCAGAAGGTGACGTTCTCTCCGACGCTGTCTTCGTTGTAAAATTTCAGGTACAGATTGACTAGGCTCGGTCGGCGATTGGCGAATTTTTGCGGGTCCCATTCTTCCACCCATTCTTCGGTGCGATCGTCCCAGAAGTACCACTGGCAGAACCGCAGGCCGTTGACGAGCGTCAGTCCAGCGACATTTTCATCGGCAAGGTTCAACTTATTATCGTCGTAGGCTTCGGCTTGCTCTTCGGTGAGGTACACAACGCGGGCCTCGAGAGCGCCCCGGGCATCGGGTTGGGTGCGGAAAATGACGGTTTTAGCCCCAGCCTCGACCCCAGCCCACGCGAAAGCCAAGGGGTAGTCTCTGAAAACGATGTCGGACTCGACGGCGCCACCGCTACCTTGACTGGTGAGCTTCAACTCGACCTTGGCATTGCCGGGCACTTGTTCGAATGTACGACGCAACAATCCAGTGAAACTTTGTCCCAGCATGGCTCGCTCCTGACTACCCGCCACTTCATCGGCCATGGAGGTGGCAGCTTGGGCCACCGCAAACACACCGGCCAGCAACAGCC
>JALRGB010000006.1 GCA_023253575.1 Verrucomicrobiales bacterium | reverse complement strand
CGAGAATCCGAAATTGCCTCGCACCAAGAGCGGATCAGCGCCGCCCACGAGGAAACCGAGCGACTGCACGTCACGATCGCCGAATGCCAGTCGCAGATTGTCGGACTGGAAGAAACGATCGCCGCCGGCGTGGCCCAACGTGCCGAACAGGCACAAAAAGTGGCCGAGATCGAGCGCTCACTGGGAGGCTCCCGACGCCAGCTGGCCGCCTGGAGCGAACAACGCGGACGGGAGGAAGTCAAATGCACCCAGATCACCCTGCGCCTCGAAAACCTCGTCTCCTCAACCTCAGAACGTTACCAGACATCACTGGACGCCTTTGAAGCCGATTATCACACGCTGTGCTCGACGCTCATTCAAGTGCGCGCCCGCCGCGCCACTCAAGAGAAACGCAAAGCCACTCTAGCCGGCGATTCACCAGCCGACACCAGCGAGCCCGATCCCACCCCCTCCCCCACGGCGACAGCAGACGCCTCCCCTGCCAGCGAGGGAACAAACGCCGCCGATGATGACAGCCCTCCCCTCCCCCAGCTCACAGCCTCCGACGTCCCATGGAGCGAGGTCGAACTCTACGCCACAGAACTGCGGCAGCGGCTCGACTCAATGGGCCCGGTCAATCTCGATGCCATTCAGGAATTCGAGGAACTGGAAGAGCGTTATACCTTTCTGGAAAAAGAGCATGGCGACCTGATTGCCTCCAAAGCCGAGCTACTCAACATCATCCAGAAAATTAACGTCGAGACCAAGCGGATGTTTGCCGAAACCTTTGAGCAAATACGCGTCAACTTTGGCCGGACATTCAAAGAACTCTTTGGGCCGCAGGCCTACGCCAACCTTGTGCTTTCTGACGGCGACGATCCGCTTGAATCAGGGATCGACGTCATCGCCAAACCGCCGGGAAAAAAACCAACCACCATCACCCTGCTTTCCGGCGGCGAACGGTCAATGACAGCCGTAGCTCTGCTTTTCTCCATCTACATGGTCAAGCCCAGTCCATTCTGCGTGCTCGATGAACTGGACGCTCCGCTCGATGAATCAAACATCGGCCGCTTCCTCAATATGCTCGACCAGTTCATCGACAAAAGCCAGTTTGTCATCGTCACGCACAACAAAAAGACCATGCGCCGCGCCGACGTCATGTACGGCATCACCATGGAAGAATTCGGAGTCAGCAAACCCGTCGGCGTCAAACTGACCGCCGAAGAAAGAGCCGAACCCAAACCGCGACGCGCCCTGAATGAAGAAACAGCCGCCGCCGAGCCAGTCGCCGAGCCAGTCGCCGAGCCGGTTGCCGAGCCGGTCGCGGAAACCGCCACTTCATAACCAATTTCCGCGGATCGGCGCCCTGTCCGCAAGCCCCGTCCGCGAGCCCCGTCTACCGGCTCTGACCGCGAGCATCGTTCCGTTGTTTGCGGTGCAACTGGCGATATTTTGATCTTTATTCTCATGCGACCTGACACTGCCACTGCCGAAATCACCCCCGCCGATACGGCCGCTTGGCTGAGCCAAGCTCCGGACGAATTTTCACTCATCGACTGCCGCGAGCAGGACGAATGGGACCTGTGCCGGATCGAGGGGGCGCGTTTGGTACCACTTTCCGAATTTGGCGTACTGGCTCCGGCCCAGCTTTCTCTGGACGTGCCCGTAGTGGTTTATTGTCATCATGGCATGCGTTCGCTACGGGCGACGCAGTGGCTGCGCGCCAAAGGATTTCAGGCGTGGAGCATGGCGGGAGGCATTGACGCCTGGTCCGAAGAAATTGATACACAAGTCCCTCGTTATTAGATTGTCCATCCATGCGGCGGGATTAGGACCGCAGCGGCACCATGTCGGCATCCATCCAGTGGAGGGCCACGCGATGTCCCGGCTCTCCCACTGGCTGATGGGTCCGCAGGATTAAGTGGTGGCCGTCATCAAGCCGCACGCGGCAGCGACGAGTGGCGCCGAGGTAGACGACGTCTTCGAGCGTGCCGACGACCCGGCTGGACCATTCATCCGTGATCAGGATTTTTTCCGGCCTCAAACCGACCCGGCCAGCCGCGGTTTCCAGCACATTCATTTCTCCGACAAAAGTGGCCACGGCCTCGGTCGCCGGCCGATCGTAAATCTCTTGCGGAGAGCCGACCTGTTCCAGACGACCACCCTTCATGACGGCGATTCGATCCGACATACTCAGGGCTTCGCCTTGATCATGAGTAACATAGATAAATGTACTTCCCGTCTCGCGCTGAATGCGTTTGAGCTCAATCTGCAGCTCCTCCCGAAGCCTGAGATCGAGTGCGCCTAGCGGTTCATCAAGCAGGACGACATCCGGACTGGCGACGAGGGCGCGCGCCAGAGCCACGCGTTGCTGCTGTCCTCCTGAGAGCTGGCGCGGCAGCCGTTGCGCCAACGACTGCATGCGCACGACCTCAAGCATGGCCGCGGTGCGCAGAGCGGCATCACCCGCGGGCACCCGCTGCATCTTCAGGGAAAATCCGACGTTTTCCGCCACCGTCATATGCGGAAACAACGCATAGTTTTGAAAAACCATGTTCACGCGATCGACATGCGCCGGGACCGGGTGATGGGTGCGGCCGGCCACCCGAACCTCCCCGGCGTCCGGCAACTCAAAACCCGCGATAAGCCGCAAGAGCGTACTTTTGCCGCAGCCACTGGCTCCCAGCAGAGAAAAGAATTCACCTCGTCTCACGTGGAGTGAGACGGCATCAACGGCGACGTGCGACCCGAAGCATTTGGTCACCGCCTGAATGTGCACCAAGTCAGACATCAGATCAGGATGGAACCGGAAAGGTGGGGAGCGCGAGCTACAATTTACATAGAAAAACTCCGACGACCCAAAAACGGGCCGGCGGAGTCTTGGTCACCCGTCATGCAGGTGCAAAAAGGAGCAGAGGTCAAAAGAACATTTTGACGTGATTAGCGCATGGAGCTGGAGATGGCATCCGATCCTTTTTCGCCGGTGCGGATGCGCACGGCTTGTTCGACCGGGCTGACAAAGACTTTGCCATCGCCGATTTTGCCGGTGTTGGCCGTTTTGACGATAGCATCCACGACGCCGGCCACCTGCGAGTCGTCGACGACGATCTCGAGTTTCACCTTAGGCAGAAAATCGACAGTATATTCACTACCGCGATAGATCTCGGTGTGCCCTTTTTGACGTCCGAAGCCTTTGACTTCAGTGACGGTCATGCCTTCGATGCCGATTTCCGACAAGGCTTCCTTTACGTCTTCGAGTTTGAACGGTTTGATGATGGCTTCGACTTTTTTCATGGGATTATGGGTGATGGAATGCTGACGGCTCGGGCCATTGTTCCCGGTGTCACTGCCCTGAGTCAAGCTAGACTCATGCCAACTTTATTTTTACGCTACTGCAAAAAACGATCTTCCTCCGCTTTCCTCGGCCTCTGCGTTCCTACCCTCCCTCATTCCGCGCAGATTTTGAAAAATCTGGCCAACTCCCCCACCCCGCCAGAATGCGAGCGCCGCGGCAAGGGGAAGCCACCGCGCAACACCGCCCTTCAAGGACCACGGCGGAATTTGGTGGACGCCCGAGGTGAAATCCAGTAATCGCACCGAAGATTATTTCCTTTCCGCACGCCACCCATGCCCCCTCCATCGCCGTGAAAATAGACAAGCAGGAACTTCCACACATTGTTGTCAGCGCCTGCCTGGAGGTGCATAAACAACTTGGACCGCACCTCGTGGCGGAAGCGTACAAGGAATGCCTCGCGCAGGAGCTGACGATGCGCGAAATCTTCTTCGACCGCGACGTGCCAGTAGAGATCCTTTACAAGGGACGACGCGTGAAAAGCGCGTTTATTTTTGAATTTATCATTGAACATCAACTCATTGTCGAAGTACAAACGTTTGCTGAAGGCGATCTAGGCCTCAAAGAACACTTTAAAGACCGCCTGACCAGCTTCCTGCGGCTGTCCGGCTACGAAACCGGGCTGCTGGTTAATTTTGCCGCGTCCGACCTGCGCAACGGCATCAAACGGTTGATTGTTTCCGGCGATGCGCCCGCCCTGCACTGGCGGTGAGAGGCGATTGGGAGCGGGTTTGTGTGAGTGACGGTCGCTAGAACTGGCGCGGGAGCCGCCGCGCGCCGGGACAAACTTCAAGACTTTTACTTTCCGGCAGCACCGGGTGTGTGTAGCCATGGCGGGTGAACAGATCCATTTTTATTGCCCTGGCCGCCGCCGTCTCCCTGCCCTCACGCCCACTGAGCGGCGCGATGGAAGAGATGCTCTGCAGATGCAGCAAACATCTACTCTTTCCCACCCCCAGCGGCAGCAAACCCGGTCGCAAATTCGCCCGCGACCGGAAAGTCGACATCGAGCATCTAAAAATCGAAGTCACACCGGATTTTGCGGCCCGCTCGATCGCTGGGACGGCCACGGTGTCGTTCACTCCCATCGCCCGGCCGCTTCCGGAGCTGCGGCTCGATGCCGTCGATTTGCGCATTGCCCAAGTCACGGCGACGGGCGCGGTATTGAAAGAACATCATGCCACCGAGGAGGAACTCGTCCTGATCTTCCGCGAACCGGTCGCACCCGGCGCCAAGGTTTCTGTCATGATCTCGTACACGGCTTCGCCTGACCGCGGACTTTACTTCAGAACGCCGGAGATGGGGTATCCCGCAGGCGACACTCAGTTGTGGACGCAGGGCGAACCCGAGCTGCATCGTTTCTGGTTTCCGGGATATGATTTCCCCAATGAACGATTTACCAGCGAAGTCATCTGCCATGCGCCGGAAGAAATGGAGGTCGTCTCGAACGGGGCCCTCATCAGCCGCACGCGCAACAGCAGCGGACTGGTCACCACTCACTGGCGACAGGATCAACCGCATGTGAATTATCTGGTCGCCTTGGCCTGCGGGAAATTCACCAAACTGGAGGACTCGCTGGACGGACTGCCTCTCGCCGTACTCGTGCCACCATCAAATACCGCCGAAGCCGCGAATACGTTTCTCGACACCAAAAAAATCCTGTCGTTTTTCCAGCGGGAAATTGGCGTCCCCTATCCATGGGCCAAATATTTCCAAGTCTACTGCCATGATTTTGTCGCCGGCGGCATGGAAAATACGTCCGCCTCTTTCATGGCCGAAAGCCTGATGTTCTCATCTTCGACGGAACAATTGCGCACCTTGCATGAACTGGATGCTCACGAGACCGCCCACCAATGGTTTGGCGATTTGGTGACCTGTCGTGACTGGGCCCATCTCTGGCTCAACGAAGGATTTGCCAGTTATTATACCGTCCTCTACGAGGGTGAAAAATTCGGTGCTGACGGCATGGCACATGCCTTATGGGATGAAGCCCGCACCGTGCTCGGAGCCGCTCCGGATACCAAACCTATGGTCTGGCGCGACTACACCGATCCCATGCAGCAGTTCGACTACCGCTCGTACCCGAAGGGAGCCTGGGTCCTGCACATGCTGCGCAGCCAGCTCGGTCCCGACCTGTTTCGAGAAGCCGTGAAAACATACCTCAACCGCCATCGGAATGGCATCGTGACAACCGATGACCTGCAACAAGCGCTTGAAGACGTGAGCGGACTGAGCTTCGACCAGTTTTTCGACCAGTGGGTCTATCACGGCGGCCATCCCGAACTCGCCGTCGATTACGCCTGGGACTCAGGCTCACAAATGGCGCGCATTTCCGTCCGGCAAACCCAGACCGTCTCACCTCAAGTGCCACTCTTCCGCGTCCCACTGCCCGTGCGCTTCACCTTGCCCGACGGACACGTGGTCGATAAAACCCTCGACGTCAAAAATACCAGCGAGGATTATTACATCAACCTGCCAGCCACCCCAGAAATGGTGCGCATCGACCCCGCCTTCACCGTACTGGCCAAAGTCGCCTTCAACCCGCCAGGTGACATGCTGTCACGCCAACTGACCAGCGGGGACATGCTCGGCCGCCTACAGGCCGTGCTGGTGCTCTCGGAACGCAAAGACGACGAAACCGTAAAAAGCCTCGCGACCGTACTCGCGCAGGACAATTTCTGGGCCGTCCGTCTCGAAGCCGTGAAGGCGCTTCGCAAAATCGAAACCCCCGCCGCCCGTGAAGCCTTAATGACCGCCCCTGCTCAACCGGATGCGCGGGTGCGCAAAGAATGGATCGCGGCCCTAGGCTCGCTCTTCACTACCGAGGCCACGGTCCGCCTTGCCCGGCTGGCCACCGAGGAACAAAACCCGGAATTGCTCGCCACCATTGTGCGCGCGCTCGCCCCGTCCGCCGACTCCACCCCGTCTGACTTACTCGCCCGCGACAGTTATCGCCACATCGTCGCCTTCTCCGCCATTCAGACGCTGCGGGCCCGCGACGACCAAGGCAGCGCCGCTGCCGTGCTCGCCCGCCTGCAGAAAATTCGCACTCCGGACGCCAACACCCCAGCCCCGCGCGCTCAAGACTACACCACGGCCCTCGACGCCCTCGCCTTCCTCTCGCGGCAGCAGCCCGACCCATCGGCCACCATCGATTTCCTCACCTCACACCTGACCGACCCCCGAGAAGGATATCGCGCCGCCGCCGCCACCGCCCTCGGCACACTGGGTAATCAACGCGCCCGCGCCGCCCTGACTACCCTCGCCGCTTCGCGCCAGCCCGCCAATAGCCCAGTGCGCGCCGCCGCCGAGGCCGCCCTAGCCCGTCTGACTTCGCTCCAGTCCGGCGCCCCGGAATTGCAAAACCTCGTGCAACGCCTTCAAGAACAACAGAAACGCCTCGAAGAACTCTCCGCTACACTCAAAAATTTGGAGAAAAAAACCGCGCCCGAAAAATAACACGCAACAGCCGCTTCCCTCGTACCTCAGCATGTGGAGGAGGCCCGCCGGCCTCGATGGTGAGGGGCGCATCCAGATCCAGCGCCCAGAATGGAAGGTCATTCCAATGACTTCCCAGATCGGACATAGTGCCATTACCGAAATCCCACCACCGGTACCACTTAGGGCCTGGAAAATAAATGTCATGGTAAGGCCGCATCGGAGATGGCCCGATCCAGAGGTCCCAGTCGAGATGAGCCGGAACCGTCATCTCGCCTGACGGCCGATCCTGACTGGAGACAATGTCTCCGTGGCGCTGCGCGTCCTCCGGCGATTGCCATCCCCAAGCGCGGGAAACCCAGACGTGAACCTCGCTCACATGGCCAATGGCTCCAGCCTGAATCAACTCCACAACTCGTCGATAGTTCTCCCCCGCATGAATCTGCGTTCCATGCTGAGTGGCTACTTTTGCCGTCGCCGCCGCTTCCGTGATCAAACGCGCCTCATAGACATCCCGGCTGAGCGGTTTCTCGGAGTACACATGCTTACCCAGCCTCAAAGCCGGCAGAGTAGCAAAAGCATGCGTGTGTTCCGTCCTAAAGAGCCACGGCCCACCAGATCATTCCCGACACCGCAGACGCTCCGATCACGGTGACAACGTTCCATTTCAGCCTGTTCAAGGCCGCGAGCGCCGCCACTGCTAGGCACACCCCGAACCAATTCACGCCCCCCGTTTCCGGCCACCAGACTACGGCAACGGCCAACCATGCGGCCAGATTCAAGATGACACCGACCACCGCAGCAGTCACGGCCGCCAGCACCACACGCAACCACGCCACTTGCCGCAGCCGCTCCATGACGGGAGCCCCCAGAAAAATCCACAGGAAACTCGGGACAAAAGTCGTCCAGAGCGTCAAAAGAGCGCCCAACGTAGCGGCGGCCAGTGGAGACAGCAGACCCGGGTGTTGCCAGCCACCGATAAATCCGACAAACGAGAGGACCATGACCAGCGGACCCGGCGTGGTTTCAGCCAGCGCCAGCCCATCCATCATCTGCGCCTGAGTCAGCCAGCCAAAATGCCCGACCGCTTGCTGGCTGACATAAGGCAGCACAGCATAAGCCCCTCCAAACGTGACTACCGCCACTTTGGAAAAAAAGAATCCCTGCTGCGTGACCGCATGCTCATAGCCGAGCCCCCAGGCACTCACCGCAACCGGTAGCCACCACAACGCCAGTCCCATAGCCAATACGCGGACCGCACGAAACAAGGCGACGCGCCCCGCCCCCGCAAGAGATGCCCCCACACCCGCCGCCTCCACGTCTGCGGCCTCCACGTCTGCCGCCCCAAGCCCCACCCAGCCACAACGCGCCGCCATCCATCCAAAACCAGCCGCCGCCACCACCACCCATGGAAAAGTCACTATCCCAAAAAACAAGACCATAAAGGCGCCCATCGCCAGCCCCCACATCACGGGAGTACGTAACACCCGCCGCCCGATCCGCCACACCGCGCCCACCACAATCGCCAATACCGCCGACTGTAGGCCGTCAAAAGCAGCCGATACCCAAGCCAACGTGCCAAACTCCACATAGAACCAACTCAAAAGCCAAAGCAAAACCGCCGAAGGCAACACAAACAATAATCCCGCCACCAGCCCGCCACGCACCCCGTGCATCAACCACCCACAATACGTCGCCAACTGCTGAGCTTCAGGCCCGGGCAACAAGAAGCAAAAATTTAGGGCATGCAGAAACGTCCGCTCCCCGATCCACTTCCTACGGTCAACCAACTCTTTCTGCATCAAGGCAATCTGACCAGCCGGACCTCCAAAACTGATACAGCCCAGCTTGAGCCAGAAAATCAACGCCTCGCGAAAGGCCGGCTTGGAAAAAGATCCATCCATCAGTCAAAAACGGGACCCGACCACCCACCCAGCACTCGCCCGCTCACTCATAACCCCTGCGCCACCACATCGCGATGCGTGGGTTCAGGCCGACCGGGACGAAAGAATTCGAGATGCTCAATGACCAGCACCGCCGCCGCAGAGAGCGCACGTTCAGGCGCCAATGCCAGCCGCAATTCATGTTCCAGACACTCCGGCGGAGCCTCCGCCCTCAGGTTGACAATGATCTGGGCACCTGTGATGTCGTCGTCAAGCCGCTGCGAAAGCTCCGGAACAAAATCATTGCGCACCAAATTAACCACCGCCACCTCGCCACTCAACGAATCGTCCGGACTGAGCGTCATTTTCAAATGCGCCACTTCAGCCCCCCGCGCTTTCAACCCGCCATGCAGCGCCACCGCCAGTGATTCCAGCAGCCCGTCCGCATCCACCCCATCGACCGCAGCCACCCGCACCGTGGCATTTAACCAGCCCAGCAGCGCTTCTCCTTCGGCATACACATCATAATCAACCTCCATGGTAGCCCGACCCGCGTGAACCCCGGACTCAAGCGCGGCAAACCACCCGGCCATCCCCTCGCCCGTGCGACACGACACCTGGCGCACCGCCGCCAGCGGAAACTCGCGCGCCAGCGCCGCTACCAGCGCCGCTCGCTCGTCCAA
>JALRGB010000707.1 GCA_023253575.1 Verrucomicrobiales bacterium | reverse complement strand
GCGGGGCTGAGTTCATTCGCCATCACTTGTGGAATGCGGACGATGGCACTTTGTACCGGTGCCGGCTCGACCGGGCCCCTCGCCATCGGGCGGTCGCGGATGATTATGTTTTTTTGGTTCGTGCCTTGCTGGATCTGCATGAAAGCACAGGGGAGCTACGTTGGCTGCAGTGGGCGGAAGATGTGCAGCGGGCGCTCGAGACGCATCATGCTGACGACAGGGGAGGCGGGTATTTTGAGGCAAGCCGCGGCCAGTCGGAGGTTCCAGTTTTTCTGAAGTCCGACGATGATGCGGGCGGTCTTTCCGCCAATGCTGTGGCTGGTCTGAATCTCCTTCGCTGGGCGGGATTATTGCAGCGGCCAGGATTCACAGCGGCGGCAGCTCGTTTGTTGCAGGCCTTTGCCTCGCCGCTGCGCACCCGGGCGGCCAGCGTATCAGGTTTGGTGCACGTGGCCGCGGAGTCGATGCATCCGCGAAAACGAATTATTTTGATCGGGGCACCGGACCAGCCGGACATGGTGGCCGCCCGGGCCTTGCTGGCCGCGCACCGGTGCCACCTGCTCTCCATCGAGGATGCGGCCGCCGGCGCGTGGCTGCAGCAACGACAGGCCGTGCCCGCCGCCGTGGTTGCCTTCGCCTCCGCTTCCGCCGCCAGTCCATCTGCCACCGCATTTTTCATGACTGATGGGTCCGCCATCGAACAGGGGCCGCTTTCCCTCGACAAATTACCCAGATTTTTGCCAAATCGGCCATAATCGTCACGAGCCGCAGGCGAATGAGGGGATTCCCTAAGGCCGGGGTTGCAATTTGCGCCACCCATGGAATTAACTCCTCAACCCCCAAGTCGTACCGTCATGAAAAAATCCATCTTGCCGAAAGTTCCCGCCGCCTTCGCCCTGTTCGCTCTGTGCTCATTCCAAGCACCGGCCGATACGATCAAGCTCAAGGATGGTAAGTCCATCGATGGCACCATCATCGCCGAAGACGCCAGCAGCGTGACCATCAAAACCATTGTCGTGGGAAAAATCACGGACAACAGGATCGTGCCTCGTTCCGAGATCGCTTCGTTGGTCAAAAAAACCCCCGAAGATGACGCCGCCGAGGCCGTGAAAAAAATCCTGCCCACCGAAGATTTTCTGCTGCCTAGCGCCTACAACAAAATCATCGCCGAGGGGCCGGACAAGTTCTTGGCCACCTACCCCAACAGCAAATACCGCGCGGAAATTCTTGAGCTCAAAAAATCGCTCACTGACGAGCAGGCTCAGAGCCGACGCGGCATGCGCAAGGTGGATGGCAAGTGGCTGTCGGGTGAAGAAATGCAGGCTAATGAATACAACATTCAGACCCTCAAAGTATTCCGCGAAATGGAAAAAGCCGTAGCTGCCGAAGACTTTCGCGGTGCGCTCGACGCATTCACTCGCATCGAAGCCATGGGTCGCTTTTCTTTGAGCTATCCCAAAGCCATTGAATTGGCCCGTACCGTGCTCGCCACTTACGATGGTAATCTCAAAGCCGCCATCAAGGCAGTACCGCAAAAAGTCAAAGAAGCGGAAACCCGCTTGGCCAATATGACCCCGAGCGATCGAGACGCCGCCAAAGCCGAACGCGAAAAAATCAAAAAAGATTTTGTTGCCAAGATCGCCGAAGAAAAAAAGGCGAAAGTTCGATTCACCAGCACTCTGGACACGGACGTGGGCAGCCTGAATGAGGCGGCCCGCCAAGTGGATGCCGAGATGAAACGACTCGCCGCTCTGAATGTGCCCGCATTGACCGAACGGTCAGCTGGATACGACCGGGTGCTCAAACTCATTGGCCAGAAAAAATACGAGGAAGCCATCGTGCGGCTCGATGAATTTGCCAAAGTCACCAAAGACGCGAGCAATGATCCGGCCATCAAAAAACAACAAGAATCCCTGAAGCGGCTACGCGAAGAATCGATTCGGGCTGGCCAGCAGCAGGACTTGCTCAAGCGCACGCAGCCCAAACCAGAGGGAGCGCCTGCCGCCCCGGCCACTCCGGCCGAGCCAGCTAAATAATCTAAGATCCTTTTTGTCAATGGCTGATGCCCCATCCCCATCCCCGCGGGAAGCCAGTCTGGCTCGACGCACTGCTGAGACTGACATCTCATTGAGCATCAACCTCGATGGGAGCGGTCAGTCGCGGATCGACACCGGGATCGGGTTTTTCGACCACATGCTGACGCTCTTCGCGAAGCACGGCTTGGTCGATCTGGAGGTGACAGCCAAAGGGGATCTGCACGTCGACTTCCACCATACGGTGGAAGATGTTGGTATTGTGCTAGGGCAGGCGGTGCGGCAGGCCTTGGGCGATAAAGTGGGCTTGGTGAGGTACGGTTGCGCGTATCTTCCGATGGACGAAACGCTGGCGCGGGTGGTCGTTGACTTGAGCGGTCGCGCCTTTGTCGAGTACCGAGCCCCGCGGCAGGCGGATGTAATTGGTGCCGCCTTCTCGTTCCAGCTTGTCGAGGAATTTATCCGAGCGTTTGCCCATAATCTGGCGGCCAATGTGCATGTCGAGATTTTGTATGGACGTGACAGTCACCACATGGCGGAAGCCCTTTTCAAGGGACTGGCTCGCGCGCTGGATCCGGCGA
>JALRGB010000597.1 GCA_023253575.1 Verrucomicrobiales bacterium | reverse complement strand
GCAGCGTGATTTTTGGCCTCCTGTTTTTGTTTGGACAGCGGTCGTCACTGCCCGTCGTGCGGTGGGTCTGCCGGGGGCTTCTGGAATTTGTGCGGGATACGCCGCTGCTGGTCCACTTGCTCTTTGGCTATTTTGTCATTTTTGCCCCTCTTCTCTCCCGACCGCTCAGTAACGCTGGCTTCGATGATAAATGGATCATCGGGGTCCTGCTGCTCTCGGTTTTCTCAGGAGCCTATCTGGGGGAAATTCTGCGCGGTGGCGTCGAGAGTATTCCTCGCACGCAATGGGACTCTGCTCGCGCCGTCGGTTTTAGCCCGGTTCAAGTCTGGAGATACGTCATCATTCCGCAAGCGCTGCGGCGCGTGCTACCAGCCATCGCCGGGCTCTTTGTTTCCTTGATCAAAGATTCGTCGCTGCTCAATGTCATCGGCGTCACCGAGTATTTTTACAATACTAGGAATTTCATCTCCCGTAGTTATGCCGGTCTCGAAGGATATATTCCGCTCGCTCTTGGATATTTGGTGCTGACTGTGCCAGTCGCCTGGTTCTCCCACTGGCTCGAACGCCGCTTTCGCCACGAGATGTGATGAGGGCCTCATAGAAAGTGGCCGGGTCCACGGGGCGGCCGGCGGGAGAGGCATGGAGGGCGGCGGCGAAGCGTAGGATCAGAGAGGTTCCTTTTTTGACGGTTGTCGTGTCCCGGGCGCCCTGTTTCATAGCGGCGCGGCCGAAAGGATTGGCCACAAAAACACCGTAATCACGGTTGTGCCACCAAGCCGGGCGGAAATTCGAGGGATGGCTCATCAGAGTGATGCCGCAGCGGTACCCGTCGACCAGTCCCGTGTAATCACACCAAGCCGCTGGCTGGCCCCACGTGAGCGCAGCCGACTGTCGCCCGGTACTGCTGGTGATGACCCCGCCGTTGAGCTCGGTCAGGGCGGTGGCAACGCGGGCGCCAAAACCCATTTCCTCTTGATCGCCAAAAACAATGTCAACCGCTCCCGCCTGAACTTCGGCTTCCCAACGGAGAAGGTGCGCCTCGGGTCGCGCTTGCAGGACGATGCGGGAAATGAGCTGACCCAGCGGACGGTCGGTGGGATCCAACAACTGACTGACCGTGGTGAACCGTAGACGGCCATCCTCCTCAATGGCCGGTTCGTCGATAAATCGTTCATGACGGATGGCCGCCTGATTGCGCCAGAAATCGTGGCCATTGATGTCGCCAAATCCCAGCCAGATTCCCGGATGCATGGTGGCATGGTCAGTCGCATCCTGACCGTCGATCGGCGGGTGGCGGCGGGTGACCTGCCGTACGCCAGGCGCATGGACATGCGCGAAATACGGTCGTTTGATGGCACCGTCCCGGAAAACATAGTGGGCAACAGGCGAGCCGTCATGAGCGATCACAAGTCGATCGTCCGCACGGGTGAAGCGAAATCCTTCGCCTGCGGGCCACTCCAGCGTGGCCCCAGTGGCGGAGGTCGATGTGGTGGCGGGCGCTATAGGGGATGTCGTTGGTACGGGCGCTACGGGCGATACTGGCGGTGTAGGCGATGCTATTGATTTCTGGCTCATAAGCCAGGCGGCGATATCGGCGACCGCGCTCGCTGGCAACGCCGTGGCGTAGGAGGGCATGGCGGAGACGGGCGCGGTTTGGCGCGACAGGATGTTGGTTTTGTTGATGGTTTGGCGTTGGCCGGTGGCGAGCCCGAGGGTGACGGCGAGGCCGCTTTCTTCCAGCAAGATTCCGGCATGCGAGGTGGTGGCGGTCTCGATGAGCGACAAGTTAAATCCTTCGGTGACCACGGCATTGGGATCGATGATAGACTGGATGACATGGCGGGCGTCGGCGCGGGCGCCGAGGGAGGAAAGATCGGGTCCAAACACATTGCCATGGCCGTTCATCTGGTGGCAGGCGGCGCATCCGGCGGCTCCACGCTGGTGGAAGAGGGCGGCGCCGCGCTCCGCGTCGGCGGAAGGCATCAGCGCCAGTACTTCGGTGAGCTGAACCGGTTCGGTGGGCTGGGCGAGCGGTAGGGTTTCGAGGATGACGAAATAGTGGCTGTGGCCTGGTGGTTCATCGGCAGACGTGTTGCCACCGAGGGTGATGAGGCCGGCGGGAAAATCGCGAGTGTACAGCTGGCAGCGCCAGTGGTCGGCCTCGATTTCCGCGCCGCGGTCCCACCCGTGGGCGAGCCATG
>JALRGB010000589.1 GCA_023253575.1 Verrucomicrobiales bacterium | reverse complement strand
CGACTTGCTGGCTGGCGCATGGCGCCACCGCCTCGGATCAGGACCAAACATCGGGGTGCTCCTCCCCAACGTGAACAGCACACCCGTCACGCTCCTCAGCCTGTGGGCCACCGGCTACGTGCCGGCCATCCTCAACTTTTCCACCGGCACCGCCACCATGCAGCAATGCGCTCAGCTGGCCGGCCTCAAACAGATCATCACCTCGAGGGTCTTCGTGCAAAAAGCCAAGCTGGAACTCACCCCATTGGTCGAGGCTGGCATCGAACTAGTCTTTCTCGAAGACGTGGGCGCCGGCTTGAGCGGCCTGAACAAACTGTTCACTTTGATGAAACACACCGTCGCCTGCGGCGCGGGACTGCGCATCAAAGACGATTCCCAGCCTACCGCCGGCTCAGATTCACACCCAGCCTCGGCGACCGCCGTCATCTTATTTACGTCCGGCTCCGAAGGCGTGCCCAAAGGGGTTGAACTCACCCACGCCAACTTGCTAGCCAACGCCCGGCAGCTCATCAGCGTGCTCGACGTCACTGACCACGAGAGGTTTTTCAGCGCCATGCCACTTTTTCATAGCTTCGGTTTGATGGCCGGACTCGTCGTGCCACTCACCAACGGTTTCTACACCTTCCTCTACCCGTCCCCACTGCATTACCGCGTCGTACCCACCGCCGTTTACGACAAGGCCTGCACCCTCATGCTCGGCACCAACACCTTCCTCAATGGCTACGCGCGCCGCGCTAATCCTTACGACTTCAACTCCGTCAAGTTTCTCGTCGCCGGCGCCGAAAAAGTCCAAGACGCCACCGTGCAAACATGGGCCCGGAAATTTGGCGTGCGTATCCTCGAAGGCTACGGAGCGACCGAATGTAGCCCCGCCATCACCATCAACTCGCGACTCGAACCCAAGTCCGGATCCGTCGGACGCTTCCTCCCAGGTATGGAATGGAAAACTGAACCCATCGAAGGCGTCGCCGAGGGCGGCAAACTCTTCGTCCGCGGGCCCAACGTCATGCGCGGCTACCTCAACCCCGACGCCAATGCTACGTTTCAAGCCCTCAATGGCTGGTACGACACCGGTGATATGGTCAGCGTCGATGACGATGGATTCGTCCATATCCTCGGCCGCCTAAAACGGTTTGCCAAAATCAGTGGCGAAATGGTCAGCCTCACCGCCGTCGAAGACGCCGTCGCCGGCGCCTTCTCCCACTTCGGTCCCAAATGCGAGATCGCCGTCATCGCCGTGCCCGACGAAGACAAAGGCGAACGCCTCATCGCCGTCACCGACCAGCCGAAAATCACCCTCGACGACATCCGCACCGTGATTCGCAACAAAGGAATGACCAACCTCTGCGTGCCACGCGAAGTCATCGTCGTGCGTGAAATCCCCAAACTCGGCACCGGCAAAGTCAACCACCGGGAATTGCAAAACCGAGTGGCCCCAACACCCGCCTAAAACCAAGGTGGCTCCGCCTGTCCCGTCCCGTTGGGCCTTGGGGCGTCGCCAGCGGTCGGCCATCCTTATGAAAACCTCTACTTCAGTCATTACCTCCCTCTCGGCATGCCTGCTTCTCGCCGCACTAGTTTCTGCCAGCGCCCCTTGGTACGACCGCGCACTCACAGGCATCGAGACCGGCCCTACGGGGGCACACTTCGGTCACAGCGATGCTGGTGACGCCCGCTTTGCGGCGAAGTTCGACGGCGCGGAGATTGTCCGCCGGGCGGTGGCGTCCCACAGCGAGTATCTTGTCATGTGGGCGCGAGACGGGGATTACGCTTATTACGACTCCAAATTGCTACCGAAGCCGGCGGGACTGGGGTCACGCGATCCGTTGCGAGAGGCGATGGATGAGGCCGCGAAGCACAAGTTGCCGGTCATCGCCTACTGCGTGGTACAGCAAGGCGGGCATTTTCTGAAAGCCCATCCCGAGTGGGAGATGCGCGGACCCGATGGCAAGCCGCTGGGACGATTTTGCTATAACTCAGGCTATCTCGAAGCCATGAAACAAATCGTCGCGGAACAACTGGCTTACGGCATCCACGGGCTGCACATCGACATGCTGGATCAAGGATTCGGGCCGCCTTACGGCTGCTGGTGCGAGACGTGCCAGACTCAGTTTCAGCACAAACATGCCCACCCGATGCCGACCGGACCGACATGGGACGAAGCCTGGGACAAGATGCTGGAATTCCGCTACCAGAGCAGCGAGCAGTTTGAAACATCTCTCGCAACACACATCCGGTCGATCCATCCCCAGGCCACCGTCGACTTCAACTACCATGGCAATCCGCCGTTCAGTTTTGAAGTCGGCCAGCGTCCCGTGCAACATGCTGGCAACGGCGACTTCATCACCGGCGAGACCGGCGTCTGGGGATTCAGTGCGCTCACAGTCGGGCTGAATGCCGCTTTTTACCGGGCCGCCGCGCCGCACCAGCGGGTACAAGTGGCCATGCAACGGGGCGTGCGAATGTATCACGATCAGACGACACGGCCGCTACAGGACATTCGCTGGGAATTGCTCACGCTGCTCTCGCACGGCGCCTTTGTGACCATGGTGGACAAAACGGGATTTGATGGAGCGCTCGACCCGCTGGCCTACGAACGCACTGGCGAGGCTTTTGCCGAGGCGCAGGCGAAACGTCCGCATTTTGGTCATACGCCGGTCGCCGATGTGGGGATCTATTTCAGCAGCCGCACGCGCGACTGGGTGGGCCGTGAAAAACCTGCAGAATGGTTCCTGAGTTTTCTTGGGGCTCACAAG
>JALRGB010000586.1 GCA_023253575.1 Verrucomicrobiales bacterium | reverse complement strand
GAAGTGGCGGCGGCCATGGTGGCGGCGGCGGCGGCGGCGGAGTTGAAGGGTGGTTTTTGGCGAGCGATGTAGAAGCTGTGAGTGCTACCGGCGGGCTGAGCGGGCAGTTTTTGGGTGACGTGGACTTGATGGCGAACGGGCAGGATGATGGTTCGCGGCTGAGTGGATTCTTTGGTTTCGATGAAGTTCAGCTCGATTTGGCTGGACTCGATTTTCGAGACGACGAGTCTTTCTGTTTGGTCTGGGAGGACGGGGTCAATTTCCTCACCTTCGCGGAGGATGAGGTCATTGACGAGGGCGAGAGACTGGCCGTGGTGGCGGTGGCGGATGCCGGACACGTGGAGTTGTCGGAACAGGGCGCGGATTTTGCTTTCTTGGGATTCGTTTTCCGGGGTGTCGGGAGATTTGGTTGTTTCGCGGGTTTCGGAGGCGAAGGGGTTGCGTTCCTGCGGGTTGATGCGGATGCCTTGGCGTTGGGACGGCAGCATGCCGAGAGCGGCCACCTCATCGCTGACGATGCCGGAGGCGGGGAGTGGTGGGCTGGCGGCCAGGACGGCGGCAAGGGTAAAGAGTGAGATCATGGGAAACGCCGTGAGGGCAGGGCGTGGGTCAGGCTTTGGGAGTGCTGGTCCCGGAGACATCGATGACGGGCAGTTCCACTGTCATTTCCATTTTGATGTCATTGGAGGTGGTGCCTTTGGTTAGGCGACATTTTGAGATGCGGGCGGCGGGCAGAGTGCGTTCCACTTCTCCGAGCCAGTCGAGGGATTTGTGATAATCGTCTTCGAAGAGAAGTTCGGCTTTGAGCACTTTTGGGATGAGGGAATTGCCGGGATTGGGGGACGGGTCATATTTACCGGAGAGCTGGGTGATACCGCCTTGGCGGATGAGGTCATTGATACGGGTTTGGCCTTCTTCCTCAGTGGGGCTCATGTGCAGGGCGGTGTCCCAGATGCCTAGGTACTGGCGGAGGGCGTCGGTTCGTGATTTCAGGCTGGCCAGCTGAATGCGGGTGATGTGGAGTTGCTGGCGGGCGCTTTCGGCGGCGAGGCTGGCGTCTTCGGCCTCGGTGGTCATGGCGTCGCGTTTTGCTTTGATGGCGATGATGCCGTAAAGTTGCAGGAAAATCAGGGCTCCGATGAAAAGGCAGGCGAGATGTTTGTTATTCATGGCTGGAGCAAGGTGGGGACGAGGCTCGGGCTGGGCGGTAGCGGGGTGAGGCCGGCGACGGGTGCTGGCGCAGTGGCGGGTGCGGGTGCGGGCGCAGTGGTGGGAGTGGGCGAGGCGGGTTCTAGCCGTGGTTCTTTTCGGTCTTGTTTAATGAGGGTGGCGCTGTAGGCGATGGCACCTCCTTTTTCTTGTTTTTGCTGGGTGAAGTAGGGTCTGTAGTGGAGGGATTTGGCGAGGGAGTTGACGGTTTTATCGAGCTGGGCCGGGCCGCCGCTGGCGACTTGCATGGTGAAGCTGATTTTGCGGGGGTCATCCTTGTCGCGGGCGAGGCTGAGGTCGGCGAGGGTGGAGCCGGGTTGCATGCTTTGGACCACGCTGACGACCATTTCTTGCATTGGTTCGCTTCCTTGCAGCCATTTGCGGGCTTCCTCGGCGCGTTTGCTTTCGCGGTTGATGGCCTCGGTTTCGGCGGCGAGGAGAGATTGTTCACTGCGGGTGGTGGCTTCAGAAGTGCGCCAGGAATCGCGGGCTTCGAGGTCGAGCTTGAACTGCCAGAGGAAGAGGGCGGAGAACCCGAGAGCGGCGGCGCCGCTGAGGTAGAGGCTGATGGGGAGGAGCCGCAGGATGGCGGGCAGCGGGCGCCCGACGTCGGGGCGTTCCGTTTTCAGATCGTGGCAGAGGCGTTTGGGTGATTGATCCATGGCGGAGCCGGTGCGCTTAATGGGCGGATGGGTGGGGTGAGAGGTCGGCCTGGATGGCGGCGAGCTGGTCTGGGCTGGTGGTGTCACTGACGACCAGACCGGGGTAGTGAGCGGAGAGGATGTCTGCGATGCCTGGGCGCGGGATATCTTGGAGGATGAGGACGCGGGTGGAGGGGCCGGCTTCCTCGATCATGGGGATGAGCAGTTCGACCGCGGGGGCGAGGTTGTCGTTGGTGAAGAGGTCGGTGCGGGAGCGCAGGCGGGTCCATTGTTCCTCATGTTGCACGAGGGCGCAGAGCGAGCCATCGCAGAGGGCGGCCATGAGCACGGTGCCGGTGTGGGTGTCCGGAGTGCGGGCCAGCTGGAGGCGGCGGTTGTCGCGGACTTGGTCGGTCAGGTGGAGCAGCATGGCGTAGGCCCCAACGCTGAGACGTCCGACGGCGAGGCCGTGGTCGCGGCACAGACCCTCCAATTTGACGATGACTTCCTCCTCGCAGGCGAGGAGCAGGCTCGTATTGCTTTCGGAATTATGGCTGAGGTCGTAGCGGCGGCCTCGTTCCGCTTTGGCGCCGAGGGCGGCTTTAGGGTTGGTACGCAGCACGTCCTCGAGGGCTTTGCGGCGGGGAAGGTTGCTTTCTAGGCTGACGACGAACCGGTGGTTCAGTGAAATCGAGCACCATCCGCCATCGGTGAGCTCGCGCCAGTCGGGGGCCATTTGGGGCA
>JALRGB010000575.1 GCA_023253575.1 Verrucomicrobiales bacterium | reverse complement strand
CCGGTTCGAGCCTGAGCGCGTTGATTGGAATTTCCCGGACCCACATCTTCGGCGACGAAGGCCCAGCCGGCGGCGAGGACAAATTCCACGCGTTCTCCATTGAGATGCCCCCGCCTCCGCTGACCGAAGACGCCCCCAAAGCGTTTATCGAGAAAGAGTCCGAGACAGGTACAATGATCGCCTCCAAACTCGGCTGGACCCGCGGCCATCTCTGCTGGCTCACCATCGGCTGGGAAGGAACCAGCACTCCAATCCTCAAAATTAAAGCCTACCAGCCATACGCGAAATAGCGTATCTTCACCCGTCTACGCGCTCTGACCGCTGTTCTCATCACCTGATTTTCATGGACTCCGCCAACTCCCCATCACTCTCCATCTCACTCTCCGAACTGGATCTCGCGCCCGACTGGGCCTCTCAGCTTCGCGACAAACCATCTGAGCAGGTAGTCTGGGGCCAAGTGGCCGTCCGCGACCGCGACCGCGGCCCTCGTCTTGGTGGTCGCGGCCCCGGCGGACCTCGTGGTGACGACCGTGGCCCCCGCCGCGATGACCGCGGTGGCCCGCGTCCGGGCGGACGTGGTCCAGGAGGCCCTGGGGGCCCTGGCCTTCGTGGTCCCGGAGGCCCTCCTGGCATGCGCAGCGGCCCGGGCGCTCCCCGCGGTGATCGCGGCCCCCGTCGCGACGGCCCACCCCGCGATGACCAGCGTGGCGGCCCGAGAGAATTCAGCCGTGATGGCCAAGGACCACCGCGTGGTGGTGGCCGCCGCGATGACCGTGGAGGCGCCCGTTTCGGCCGTCCTGATGATCGTCCCGCCTTCGTCCCGCCCGCCCGCGGCTGGCTGGCGACCGTTCTGCCTGAACCCTCAGGCGTCGAAAACCTGACCATTCAGATCAAATCAACCGGCCGCGCCTATCAGGTCTTTGATCTGGCCCGCCTGTTCATCAGCAAACCCGAACGCGTCCGCATTCGCTTAGAACCGATGCGTGGTGAACGGGTTGACCCATTGATCCTTTGCGCTCCCGATGGCTCGCTCTGGCTGACCCGCGACGAAGCCCGTCGCCACTTCAGTCGCGCCGGACTGCTTTCTCACTACTTCCGCGAGGAAAAAATCACCGTCGATCCACCCAAGGGCGCTTTCACCACCGTCGCCATCTGCGGATTCAGCGGCACCGTGCTGGGACCACCGAATTTCCACGGCTACCAGCGCGCCATCGTCCAACTGCACCAAGAACGCTTCAAAAACATGCCGCTGGACCGGTATAAGTCCCGCATCCGCATGGAACGCGACGAGGAAGCCGTGAAAAAATGGATCGAGGCCCAAAGCACGCAAACCCATTACACGCTGATCGATGGCGGCGACTCCCCGCCCACCTTCACCAGCGCCGAAGAAGCCGCCCGCTACCTGCTGGAAACTCGGGAATCGGAAATCCTCGCCGAAGCACCGTCCGCTACCGTCCCCGGTAATCTGGACTTCAGCCTGCTCTCGCCAGGTCTCGTCACCCTCTTCCGCGATGCCCTCGAACGCCAACGACGCTTCCCGCTCGAATTAGTTCAGGAATTGTGCCGCCAGTTCGAAGGCCAAGGACTGCGTTTCTTCAAAGAAAACAAAAAAGAAACATTCGTCTCCCGCTCACGTCCGCGTCCGCTCGATGCCGGCGTCCTCGTCTCCCTGCGCGTGCGGGCCATCGTCGAATTCATCCGCAAGCACCCGCTCTGCACCTACAAAGAAGTCGTCGTCGGTCTGGTGCCGCAAGGAGCCACCCTGCTCGAACGCGCCGCCGCCGCCGCTGCGAGCACGGCCGCCCCGTCAGCCGCTGAAGAAACCGCGCCGGAAGCCGCTGCCGCCAGCGCCACCGAGGCCGCCGCACCAGAAACCGAAACGGCTGACCTCGCTGCTCCAGAAACAGTCGAGTCGGCTGAGGCCGCAGCACCGGCAGTCGAAACCAGCGCCGAAGTCGCTGTGACCGAAGTTGTTGCCGCCGAAGCTCCGGCCGCAGACACAGAAGCCGCCGCCGACCGCAGCGGACTCGAAGGCCCCAGCGAAGCAGACCGCGAAGGAATCGCCCTGCTCCAAGACCTCCGCTGGCTCATCCGCGAAGGATACGTCACCGAATTCGCCAATGGCCAGCTCCGGGTCGTCGAACGCCAGGAAAAACCCATCATCCTGCAGGCCCCGAAACGCCTCCGCCTCTTCGGCCGGGCCTTCACCCTCTGGACCAAGCCCTACCTACCAGGTCGTCCTCCTCGCTGGCTGCGCCTGCCCGCCCGCTCGTTCACCCTGTGGACGCGCGCCGTACTGACCGCCCCAGGGCCAGCCCCCGCCCCCGAAAACATCGAGGCTCCAGCCCCAGAGACCGCACCCGTGGACGCCGTCGCCCTAGCCGCCAGCGAAGTCATCCCCGCCACACCCGTGGAAACCAGCATAACGCCTGTGGAAACCGTTGCCGCACCCGTCGAGGTGACAGCAACACCCGAGTCTGACGCCGCGGCTGACTCCAACAGTTAAGACCAGTCACATCCTCAAAAAGGGACTAGGCCGGTGGAGCGTTATCGCCCCACCGGCCTTCTTTTTGAGCCTCCAGCTACATATCAGAGGCTC
>JALRGB010000534.1 GCA_023253575.1 Verrucomicrobiales bacterium | reverse complement strand
ATGGCAAACCCACTGGCGCGCCCCAACCATTTTCCGACGTCCGGCCCGAGGGCTCTTGTTATTGGTGCCGGTGGCAGCGGCTTGAGTACCGCTCGAACTTTAGCAGAATGGCGCATCTGGACTTGACGAACCGTGGGATGGGCATCATCCCGTTTCTATGAGTTGGGCTTTCTTTTCTCATCTAGGTTTGATCAACCTGTGGGTTCGCGGGCGAGGGTGCTTCAAGGGGGATAATCGGAGGCAAAAAAGCGGTGAGCGTAAGAGTTTGGGAAGATTTTGGACGAAGGGGTGGGTGTATGTTGTCTCGATTATGTTGAGTCTGGCGGGGTGTTCCGAAAGCAAAGTAGCCGAAGAAAAGACCACGTCTGATCCAGCGCGCGACGGGTCGACCGAGGCCATGGAGGAGGATGGTGCGATTCCATCCGTAGGAAGGCTGGCAATCGAGGCGAGGGGCAGCGGACGGGCGTGGCTTTTTTCCTACTGTGGTCCGGACGGGACCCCGATAACTGGGGATGAACGGACCAGCAAAGGTGAGCTACGACTGCCCGCGAATGCGGATGTCGTGATTCATCTCCGTAGCAATGACTACATTTATGTTTTCTCGTGTCCGGAATTAAATCTGAAGGAAATCGCGGTTCCGGATCTTGAGTTTTCGATTTCTTTCCGGACTAGAGGCTGCGGCCGGTATGAACTGGCGATGGACCCGATGTGCGGTTTTCCGGCGGCCCCCGGCGAGACGATGGGCACGGTACATGTTGTTTCGAGCAAAGAGTTTCCCTCGTGGCTGGGGAGTTGCCAGTGAAGCCTCAATGGAGTAATTATCATCATCCCTTATCCGTATGGAACCAGCGTCCCCCTTATTCTTCTCCGGCCAACGCATCTGCGCTCTGGGTCTACTGGTGGTGCTATCACTATTTCCCTCCTGCGGCAAAGGCCCGAGGGTGGCCCCTTCGGAGAATCGGGTGCCGACCGTGGAATTGATTCCGAACCGGCCGCATCCAAGGGTACTTGGTTCGGCGCCGGCCTTTGTTCTGACTGATCAGGAAAGTGGACCATTTTCCTCCAGCCAGCTGACCGGCGCCCCCTGGGTGGCCAACTTCATGTTCACCCGCTGTCCCACCATCTGCCCGCGGCAGACGGCTGTGCTCAAGACCATTCAGGACAGCCTCGCGGCTGACACCGGCCGACAAGACGTGCGGCTGGTGAGTTTCAGCGTTGATCCAGCCCATGACACCCCGGCCGTTTTAAAAGCTTATGCGGAAAGCGCAGGGGCCGACCCTCAAATATGGAAGTTTCTCACTGGTTCGACTTCGGAGATCCGCGACACCATCAGCCGGGACGGGTTCAAGCTGGCCGTGCCGGAGGACCTAGAAAACACCGGTGAGCTCCTCCACAGCCCATTGTTGGTGCTGGTCGACGCCTACCAAAGAATTCGCGGCGTTTACGATTCGCAGACACCGCTGGGCCTGCGCGAAATCCTGACCGACCTAGCCGCTCTAGAGACAGAAAGAGTGGACGTGCCAGCCGATGTCGCAGATCCCGGGTGGCTGAAAGACCGTCAGCGCGCCCAACTCGAGTCAGCCCGGTCGATCCGCACCTTTCACTCGTTCTCATTTACCGATCAGCGGGAGGCCAGCGGTATCAATTTCCGCCAAAAGATTGTCGACGATTCGGGGAAACGATACAAAGGGGTCCATTACGATCACGGGTCTGGGCTCGCGGTGGCGGATATCGATGGCGACGACCGGCTGGACATCTATTTTGTCAATCAGGCTGGCGGCAGCGAACTCTGGCGTAATCTGGGCGGCGGGAAGTTCGAAAACATCACTGAAGTAGCGGGTGTGTATGTGAGTGACCGCATTGGTGTCTCGGCGGCGTTCGCGGACATCGACAACGATGGTGATCCCGACCTCATGGTGACGGCGGTCCGCAAAGGAAACATACTTTTCGAGAATCTTGGCAGCGGGCGGTTCCGAAACATCACGGCGGCTTCCGGACTAGCCTACAAAGGGCACTCCTCAGGCATTGTTTTTTTTGACTATGACCGCGACGGGTTGGTCGACGTGTTGGTCACGAATGTCGGAATTTATACCGGCAATGAAACCGTCAAAGTGACGATGGAAAGCATTCGTGGAGAAGCCGATACGGGGGCCACTTACCACTTGGGATTTGAGGATGCCTTTGCTGGTCATTTGAAACCTGACCGCAACGAGGCCAGCCGGCTTTATCGCAACTTGGGCGACAGAAAATTCGAAGACGTCAGCCTGGCGGCGGGACTTGATGACACCGGGTGGACAGGCGACGCGACGCCCGTTGACATCAACAATGACGGATGGCCTGACATTTATCTACTGAACATGCAGGGGGACGATCGGATTTTCCTCAACCGTGAAGGCAGAAAGTTCGAGCGGGCCGGCCGCGAATTATTTCCCAAAACGTCGTGGGGAGCGATGGGCATCAAGGCCTTTGATTTCGAAAACGACGGCGACTTGGATCTGTATATTACCGACATGCACTCCGACATGAGCGAGCACATCGGCCCGGAAAAAGAGAAGGAAAAATCCGCTATGAAGTGGACGCCATCATTTCTCGCGACCAAGGACAGCAGTCTATTCGGCAATTCATTTTTCAGGAATGCCGGCAACGGCACATTTGACGAGGTGTCGGACCAAGTGAATGCCGAAAACTACTGGCCTTGGGGACTGAGTGTTGACGATGTGAATGCCGACGGATTTGACGATGTCTTCGTGACCGCGAGCATGAATTTTCCATTACGCTACAGCACCAACTCACTTCTCCTTAACGAGGAGGGAATAGGATTCCGGGACAGCGAATTCATCCTCGGCATCGAACCGCGGGCCGGCGGATCCGCCATGCCTTGGTTCGAACTGGATCTCAAAGGAGCGGACCGGGACGCGCCCATCCTCGAAACAATTCGCAAAGGCATGGCCCATCCGGACAAAATTCCAGAGCGCATGGTCGTCTGGGGCGCCCGCGGCAGCCGGTCATCCGTAATCTTCGATCTCGATGAGGACGGTGACCTCGACATTGTCACCAATGAATTAAACGACTACCCGATGGTGCTGCGCAGCAATCTGTCGGAAAAAAAACAGGGTTTTGGCTATCTGAAGGTGGATCTGAAAGGGACACGATCGAACCGCAGCGCGCTCGGAGCCGTGGTACGCATTGAAGCCGGCGGCCTGAAGCGGATGAAAGTCAAAGATGGACATTCTGGTTACCTATCCCACAGCGACATCCCTCTCTATTTTGGCTTGGGAACCGCGGGGCAGGTCGACCGGCTGGAAGTGATCTGGCCCTCTGGCGTTCGGCAAGTAGTGGAAGGGCCAATCCAGCGAAATCAACAGCTCACCATCACGGAAAGCGAATGAACAGGAGAAGGCATCAACGCGCGCGTCAAGAGACTGAGGGAAGCCCTCGATGGAGGGCCTCGGGCGTATTGATATGTGCGCTGGTCATGACGGCGGTAGCGCTACCAGGGTGCGGCGAGCGCCCGCCCGCAGAAGCCGTAACGCCGTCACCGCCTGCGGGCGTTTCCATGACACCGACTGCGGGCGCGTATCATGTTCATGCGGGTGGGGACATTCAGATGGCACTGGACGCTGCGGCGGAGACCGGCCCCAAACGGGTCATAGTGCATGCGGGAACCTATGCTCCCAGTCAACCGGCTCAGGCCATGATTTGGTTCAATGAGCGCCATGACGGGATTACGCTGGAGGCGGATGGCAAGGTCATCCTCACCGCGGCCAATCCGGCACTAGCGGACCAATCCAAGCGCGGGTATCCGGCGATCGTCAATCATGTTGTTTATTTTGGCGACGGTATTAGCGGCCGGACGATACTGCGTGGATTTACCATCACTGGGGCCAATGGTTTTGTGACGCAGGACGAGAAGCCGGTCGACATCCAGCCACCGATTGAGGCCCCGAAACTGGAGAAGGGGAAATTTTTCTATACGGATGGCGGTGGCATCAAGATTTTTGGACGGTCTTATCCGGTCATTGAGAGTGTGACGGTTGCCGACAATTTTGTCAGCCCTTGCGGGGCGGGTATTTCGGTCGAGCACCGTGGATATAGTGACGGGTCCCGGCTGCAGTCGGTTCAGATTCGCAACTGCATCTTCCGCAACAATCGGTGTCCTGTCTCGGGATCGGCCGTCGATTTACTGCATGGAAGCGGCGCCGAGATCGTCAATTGTTTGTTTATAGGCAATCTTTCCAATGAACCGATGGACGACATGGCCACCACTCCGGGAAAATGGCGGCCGACCCATGGTTCAAGCGCGCTCACGCTTTTCCCTGGGTCGCACGTTCTGGTC
>JALRGB010000240.1 GCA_023253575.1 Verrucomicrobiales bacterium | reverse complement strand
GGCGCGGGCTAGGCGTGACTCTAGGTTTTCTAGGAAAGGGCCGGGTACATCCTGCATGACACGGTGAGCCAGCCCCCGGGAACATTCGAGAAAGACTGGGTCATTGGCCAGCGCCAGTGATTGCAGCGGGGTATTGGAGCGCGATCGGCGGGTGCAGGTCGTTTGGAAGTCAGGGGCGTCAAAAGTGCCGAAAAGGGGATACGGCGCGCTGCGGTAAAAGAATGTATAGAGCCCTCTTCGGTAGCGGTCGGAGCCGGTGGACGTCTCCCATTTCTTCGCCTGCTGGGTGAAGGCATAGACTCCCTCCGGCTGCGGCGGGCGGACGCTCGGCCCGCCGAGTTTGCGATTAAGCAGGCCACCGGCGGAGAGGGCTAGGTCGCGGATGATCTCGGCCTCTACTCGAAGGCGCGACTGGCGCGCCAAAAGTACGTTTTGCGGGTCTTTATCGATCAAATCTGGGCGGTTCCGTGACGATTGGCGATACGTGGCGCTGGTAACGATCAATCGATGCAATGCCTTCATAGACCACCCGCCCTTTATAAATTCAGCCGCTAGCCAGTCGAGCAGCTCGGGGTGGCTCGGCGGTGTGCCCTGCGTGCCAAAATCCTCCTCGGTCTCGACCAGACCACGTCCGAAATAACGCATCCAGACGCGGTTGACCGTCACCCGCGCCGTCAATGGGTTGTCCGGAGAAACCAGCCAGCGCGCAAGATCCAGCCGGGTGGAATAACGGTCGGGAACCTCCGCCGACAGCGGAGTGCCAAAAATGACAGGAATGCCCGGAGTCAGGGATCCTGTCTCTCGATCGGGTCGCGTAAAATCACCGCGAATCATGACGTAGGTCTCCCGTGGTTCGGGCAAATCCTCCATTACCATCAAATGGGCCGTGCGGGGATCCGCTACCGGCTTTTCCACCGGGTCGCCGGCTCCATCATCGGTCACGGCTTGAACAGGCGTTCTCTGCAGTAGCTCCCCTTCAACGATAGGAATCGTCGCCCCTTTATCGTTGCGATCCGTGCCTGAATTGAAGTAGGCCAGTAGTCGATGGTACTCCTTGTGGGTCAATGGATCATATTTGTGGGTGTGGCATTGAGCGCACCCGATAGTGAGTCCTAGCCAGACCGTTCCCGTGGTGCGAACGCGGTCGACCACCGATTCGACACGAAATTGCTCCGGATCGACCCCGCCCTCTTCGTTAATCAACGTATTCCGGTGAAAAGCAGTGGCGGCTCGCTGAAATTTGGTCGCCTCCGGTAACAGGTCTCCTGCCAGTTGCTCGATGGTAAACTGGTCAAAAGGAAGGTCATCGTTGATCGCCGCGATGACCCAGTCGCGGAATGGCCACATCGGCCGGTCACCGTCAATGGCATACCCGTTCGAATCCGCATATCGGGCTTGGTCCAGCCAGTGCCGCCCCCATCGCTCTCCATAATGCGGACTGGCGAGCTGGCTTTCCACGAATGATTCGTAATGGCCCGCTGCTTCTTCGCTTGCAGGTATGGAGGTTTCCATGGGCAGCCCGGTCAGGTCGAGTGCCAGTCGGCGGGCCAGCGTGGCCGGATCCGCTTCGGGGGATGGGGCTATACCCTCCGTCTCGAGCCGAGAGAGAATGAAGCGGTCAATGTCGTTCCGAATCCAAGTTTCCTGCCGCACCGTGGGCGGGATGGTTTTTTTTACTGGCTGAAACGCCCAGTGGACTTCATACGGAGCCCCTGCTCGAATCCACGTCTTCAAGGTGGCCACGTCTTTGTCGGACAGTGGCGGGCGCTTGGCCTCTGGTGGCGGCATCTTTTCATCCTCATCATGCACCAGAACGCGGCGCATGAGCTCGCTTTCATCAGGCTGGCCGGGCACAATGGCCGCTCGCCCACTCTCCATAACCGCCGTGGCCGCCTCCCGTACATCAAGGCGCAGGCCGCCGGCACGCTTCTTCTCGTCCGGACCATGGCATGCAAAACAAGTGTTGGAGAGAATCGGCCGGATATCTCGATTAAATCCCACCTCCGCCGCCGCCATCGGCCGGGAAAACGGCATCCATAAAAACGAGGCACATAGCAGCCAGCCAGTTCGCTCACCAAGCGAACGGAAGCGCGAGCGGAATCGCAGGGTAGGGGTCCTCATGTCGTCTGCCATCATAAACATGACTCAGGATCCAGCCAGCTCGCAAGTCGCGAGAATGACCGGCCCGGCAGTTCTTCGCCAAGCCGCCAAATAAGAGGGTCAATCGCGAGGTCGGTGGCTCAGCGCGGGTGGAGATCCCGATTCACACAGGTGTAGCAGATCCCGAATAAGATAAATGGCGCTCGAGCCATAGCAGCCACCCCTAGGCTAGTCGGTCCCCGCTCTCGTTTTTTACACGAAGTGACCAGAATTGTGGCGATGGACGCGCTCTCCCAGCACCCGAACCGATCGCGCAGAGCCATACAACACTCTCCCGATAGAAATTTTTGAGGCTTTTTTGACGGCCCTGAGGCCAGAGTCCTACGCCAAAATCACATTTTTTGGCCATTCTGCGCGGTCGCGATCGAAAAGTCGGCAGCCCAAAGGGCGGCAATTATCCACAGAACATTCCCCGCACGCAGAATGTTCTTGATCAAGAATGATTCGAGATTTGGAGAAATTCTCATATCCAATGTAACAAGGAGGACTAGTTTACGGACTACACCAGTGAGACGAGGCCGTTGCGCTCATTATACCCTCTACAGGGGACTGGTTTTTATCTCCTGAGTCTTGCATTATGAATTGCTATCAATTCTAATAAAAATTGCTTCCAGCTCAGTAGTTCAAATGAACTCATTTCTAATCTCATCCTCCTGCGCTTCTCACTGTGGCAATTGCTTCAGTGGTTCTAGTCTTATTTCTGAGAGCCGCTCGGGTCGACATGTGGCGCGGGATCCGTATTCATTGTTCCAAGAGCAAAGTGTGCAACAAATGGCAAAAATGAACCTAGGAATCCTCGGTTTAGGGCCGTTTTTAAAGCGGCGAGTCGAAAAAATAAGAAAATTATAGAAATTGTGATTGCGTATGGAAAAACAGCAATTATAGTCAATATGACAAAACTTATTGTTGCAAACTATCACTCATGTGTTAAATTATGAAATCTCCCGAATTTTCGACATGGTCATCCACTTCAGCGGTGACCAAGGGCGGCAGCTTCTTAGGCCTTGACTCAACCTCTGCTTCATTGCGGATGGCGGCTTTCGTGGCCGGGGCAGGTGAGCTGGCGAAGGTCCGAGACATCGTGGACCGTCGGCGTCGGCGGGCGGCGGTCACGACCGCGGTTGAGGCGACGGTGGCGGTTGAGCCGACTCCGGCATGGAAGCGCGGATTGGATTGTTTGGTGATTGGTTTGTTTTTCCCTTTGTGGTTTCCGCTGGCGGTGGTGATTGCGGGATGGATCAAGATTGTTTCGCCAGGACCGGTTTTTTACCGCCAAGCGCGGATCGGGCGCGGGGGGCGGGTTTTTAATATTTTGAAATTTCGGAGTATGAAGGTTGATGCGCCGACGTCGAGTCACGAGCAGCATCTGGAACAGTTGATTAAGACCAATGCGCCGATGGCCAAGCTGGACGGTCAGGCTGATCCGCGCATCATTCCGGGAGGGCGGTGCCTGCGTGCGATCGGTTTGGACGAGCTTCCGCAGCTGCTCAACATCTTGATGGGGCATATGAGTTTGGTCGGGCCCCGCCCTTCGACTCCTAATGAATTCACTTTCTTTACGGAAGCGCAGAAAGGCCGAGTCGGGGTGCTTCCAGGTCTGACCGGTTACTGGCAGGTGAGCGGCAAGAACAAGCTGACTTTTGAACAAATGATTAGTCTTGATTTGCAGTATATCGCCCGCATGAATTTCTGGCTCGATGTGGCCATTATGCTGGCGACAGTGCCGGCGATGCTGCTGCAATACGCAGAGTCGCGTGCGACGCTGAAGTCAGTTAAGTAAGGCACTGTTGGTCGACAAATGCCCCGCTCCCGAAGAGCTGGTGGTGTGGTCCGGAATCTCTCTTCCCGATTTTTTTCTTTGCGTGCGGCAGAACACCTGCCCCCACTGATGGCCCCGCGCTCCTCTCCGCGCCCGTACATCCTCTCCCTCGCTGCTTCCGACGCCGTCGACGACGGCTCATCCACTTCAGAATAGAAGTGCTGGCAGAACCCTCTCACAAATATAAAAAACGAATAAGACTATGACTTCACTCTCTGTCGGCGTTGTTGGCTGTGGCTATTGGGGCCCCAATCTAGTTCGGAATTTTCGAAATGCCGCTCACTGCCAAGTTAAGACATTGTGTGATTTAAATGAAAACCGGTTGCGGCACATGCGCCAGTTGTATCCGGAGGTGAACGGGGTCACGGACTACAGCCAGTTGCTGGGTGATCAGGGGGTAGATGCGGTGGTGGTGGCGGCGCCGGTGAAATATCATTTTCCGCTGGCTCAGGCGGCCCTGACGGCCGGCAAACATGTGATGATTGAGAAGCCGATGGCGGCTTCGGTGGCCGAGTGTGAGGAACTGGTCGCGCTGGCTGAGAAAAACGGACTGATCCTGATGGTAGGGCATACGTTTTTGTATTCAGCCGCGGTCCGCAAAATAGGTGAGATCATTCGTTCTGGGGAAATCGGCGACATTCGCTACATTAATGCCCGGCGTCTGAATCTTGGGTTGTTTCAAAAGGACATCAATGTGGCTTGGGATCTGGCCCCACATGATATTTCGATCATTCTGCACCTGCTCGGTGAATATCCCGGGACGGTCAACTGCCAGGGGAATGCCCACGTCACGCCAGGTATCGAGGACGTGACCAATATGTCACTGGCTTTTGGTCAAGATCGGTTTGCCACTATTCA
>JALRGB010000212.1 GCA_023253575.1 Verrucomicrobiales bacterium | reverse complement strand
ACATGGGTAAAAATACCCCGGACCGGCAACAGTTTATCATTGGTAACTTGCGGGTCGAACAAGACGTCATGGCCGACGAGCCGAATGCTCAGGAGGACGGGGAACTCGAAGCGGCCTGAACCGTGGCGGTCGAGGCCGTCCGACCGGTGAGAATCTCCCGACCGGTCTCGCACGCTCGTTTGTTTCCCCGTTCTTCTGATGACTTTGTTCCTGCCTATCCGATCAATCGGGGGGCAGTCACAGCGTGACTTCGATGGCCTGACAGGCGGCTACGGCTTTGGCGCGGGCGGCGGCCACCGTCGTGTCCCGGGCTAGGGTGACCCCGAGTCGGCGCGATCCACTGACTCCGGGTTTTCCAAAGAGGCGCAACTGGGTATCTGGGGCAGCGAGGGCGGCCTCGAGATGGCTGAAGGTGACTTGGGTTGATTCACCTTCGACCAGCAGGGCGCAAGAGGCGGACGGGCCGAATTGCCGGATGGCGGGTACGGGCAGTCCGAGGATGGCTCGGGCGTGCAGGGCGAATTCGGACAAGTCTTGGGAGATGAGAGTGACGAGCCCGGTGTCGTGGGGGCGGGGCGAGACTTCCGAAAAGATGACATCTTCGCCGCGGACGAACATTTCTACGCCGAAGAGGCCGCGACCGCCGAGGGCGCCGGTGATTTTTTCCGCCATGTGGCGGGCGGCGGCGAGGGCAGCGGGTGACATCGGGCACGGCTGCCATGATTCGCGGTAGTCGCCCTTGATCTGGGTGTGGCCGACGGGGTCGCAGAAATCGGTGCCGCCCAGATGCCGGACCGTCAGCATGGTGATTTCGTAGTCGAAGGTGACGAATCCTTCGACGATGACCTTACCTTGGCCGGCGCGTCCGCCAGCTTGTGCATAGTCCCAGGCGGCTGCCACTTCCTGCGGCGATTTGATGGTGCTTTGACCTTTGCCTGAGGAACTCATGATCGGCTTGACCACGCACGGCAAGCCGATGGTAGCGATGGCCTTTTCAAATTCGGCGAACGATTCGGCAAAGGCGTAGGGGGACGTGGCCAAGCCGAGATCTTCAGCGGCGAGGCGACGGATGCCCTCGCGGTTCATGGTCAACTGGGCGGCCCGGGCGGTGGGAATTACCGTAAAGCCTTCTTTTTCCAGCTCGACCAAGGTGTCCGTGGCCAGCGCCTCGATTTCTGGGACGATGTAGTGAGGTTTTTCCAACTCGACGATCTGGCGCAGAGCGGCGCCGTCGAGCATGGAGATGACGTGGCTGCGGTGGGCCACCTGCATGGCGGGGGCGTTGGGGTAGCGATCGACGGCGATGACTTCGCAGCCAAGGCGCTGGAGCTCGATGGCCACCTCCTTGCCAAGTTCACCGGACCCGCAGAGCAGGACTTTGGTGGCGGTTGACGAGAGCGGGGTGCCGATGGATGACATGCAGGTGCGGGTGTGGGGTGGCGATGAGGTGAGACGGGCGAGCAGGGCGGGACGGGGACGAAAGAGTGGGGAACGAAGGCTTGCTGCGGATGTTTTCAAGGATCAACCGTGACGGCTTGGCGCTCGTGCCATTGGCTGATCAGCCGTGCGGTCAGTGGGCCGGGGGCCTTGGGGAGGGGAGCTAGAGTCCATGCGAGACAGAATCATCAGTCTCAGTGATCACGAGAAGTCGAGATTCGACCA
>JALRGB010000200.1 GCA_023253575.1 Verrucomicrobiales bacterium | reverse complement strand
ATCCGCGAAATTTTTGAGGGCCATGGTCATCAAGGCTGGCAGAACGGAGAGGGCGACAGGCACAAAGAACTCGGGGGCGGCGGCGGCCACGTCGGGTGGTTGGCCGAAGTGGCCCATCCATGGAATGAGGGCCAGCAGACTGAGTACGGTGGGCACGCCAACGATGAGGCTGAGCCATGTCCCATGGCTCACGGCGGCGGCGGCGGCTTCCGGCTGCCAGGCGCCTCGGGCTTGTGACACTCGCATGGAGACGGCCACCATCAAGCCCATGCCGCAAACAAGAGGCACCCATAAGATGATATTGGCGAAGCTGGAGGCTGCCAGTTCGAGGGGGCCGAGCCGTCCCAGCATGATGGTATCCGCCAAGCCCATCAGCATTTGGCCGAGTTGACCGGCCATCAGGGGCACAGCCAGCAGGAGGGTGGCTTTTAATTCTCGGAATACCATGTGGCCTTGGATCGGCGGCGCGAAGGAAACGGCCTGCACCGGGGCCGGGCGCCCGGTGGTGGGGCGTCTGACCGGCATTTAAAATGTCATGGGAAACGTCATCCTCCGCACCGGTCGGCCGGCAGAGTGGAAGGACGATGGACGTTTAGAATTTTATTTCTTCACCGAGGATATGGCGGGCGGCTTGGGCGACGTCTTTGTCGCCGCGGCCGGAGAGGTTGGCGATGATGATGGCGGACGGGTCCATGGTGGGGGCGCGTTTGATGACCTCGGCGATGCCGTGGGCTGTCTCGAGAGCGGGGATTAGTCCCTCGATTTCCGACAAAGTACGAAATGCGCTGAGAGCTTCATCATCAGTGGCGTAGGTATATTCGATGCGTCCCTGATCGCGATAGTAGGCGTGTTCCGGGCCGACGGCGGCATAATCGAGGCCGGCGGAGACACTGTGGGTTAATTCGATCTGGCCGTCATGATTGGCGAGGAGGTAGGTCTTGGTTCCTTGGAGGACGCCTAGTTTTCCGCCTTGGAAGCGGGCGGCGTGCCGTCCTTGAATGATACCATCGCCACCGGCCTCTACGCCGCACATTTTCACAGACGCGTCGTTGAGGAAGGCGTGGAACAATCCGATGGCATTGCTGCCGCCGCCGACGCAGGCGATCAGCATGTCGGGCAGGCGGTTTTCTTTTTCGAGAATCTGTCGGCGGGCTTCCACTCCGATGACGCGGTGGAAGTCGCGCACGATCATGGGAAAAGGATGGGATCCAAGCGCGCTGCCCAGAATGTAGTGAGTGGTACGGACATTGGTGACCCAGTCGCGCATGGCCTCGTTGACGGCTTCTTTGAGGGTGGCTTGTCCGGCGGTGACGGCGACGACTTCGGCGCCTAGAAATCGCATGCGGGCTACGTTCAGGGCTTGTCGTTCCATGTCGACTTTGCCCATGTAGACTCGGCATTGCAGCCCGAAGCGGGCGCAGACGGTCGCGGTGGCGACGCCGTGCTGGCCGGCGCCGGTTTCAGCGATAATGCGTTTTTTGCCGAGTCGTTTGGCGAGTAGAGCCTGACCGAGGGCGTTGTTGATTTTGTGAGCGCCGGTGTGGAGCAAGTCTTCGCGTTTGAGATAAACTTTGGCGCCTCCGAGGTGGCTGGTCAGGCGTTCGGCGAAATAAAGCGGGGTGGGGCGGCCCACATAATTGTGCAGCAGATCATCGAGTTCTGCTTGGAATGAGGCATCGGCGCGGGCGGCTGCATATTCAGATTCGAGTTCTTTTAAGGCCGCCATCAGCGTCTCGGGCACAAACATCCCGCCGAACTGGCCAAAGTGGCCGTGGCTGTCAGGAAGGGAGGCTGGGGCGTGGGCAAGGGTGGACATACGATCAAACTACGCACGTCAGCGGTCTCTGCGCGGAGGAATTTTTTGGGAAAGCGATGGTTTTTCGGTTTTGGGGGCGGTTCGGGTGGGGGAGTGTAGT
>JALRGB010000164.1 GCA_023253575.1 Verrucomicrobiales bacterium | reverse complement strand
GGGTCGACAATCCAGTGCAATTCAGCAGATTGGTCTCCTTCCGATCCTTCTTCACCCAAGACGCAGCTGTCCGGAAAGTCGGCCAGCAAGAGGTCGGAAATGAGACGCTGGCACCGGACATCAAGCTCCAGCTTGATGTCGTAGGTGAGCATCTCTCCGACCCCGAGTTCGGTTTCAAAGTTTTCGCGTTGAACGGCGCCGGAGGCCCGGGCTGCGGCGATGGCTGAATCAAGTAATGAAGGCATGAGAAAAGTGGGGTCGTCGCACCAGCCAATGGCGGTGAAACATTTATGAACGGGCGGCGTGCAGGGCGACGGCGGCCTGCACCACGTCGTCCGCAATGGCTGCTTTGGCAAGCCGCGGCCGCGGCCGCATCGTGCCATCGGCAAAAATCAGCGTGACTTCATTGTCCTCGGCGTCAAAGCCAGATCCCGGCTGGCTGACGTCATTGGCGACCATGAGATCACAGCCTTTTCGATGCAATTTATCGACGGCATGAGTAAGCACATTTTCGGTTTCGGCGGCGAATCCGACGAGCACGCCGCGGTAGCTGCCTTCTGTTCGCAGTGATCCGAGGATATCGCGCGTGCGCTCGAGAGTGAGCTGGCATTGGCCCTCTGTTTTTTTGATTTTCTGAATGGACGCCTGTACTGGGCGGTAATCGGCGACGGCGGCGGTCATGATGGCGACGTCGACGGGCGCGGCGGGGTCGGTTATCAGAGAGATGACGGCTTGGAACATTTCCGCGGCGGTGACGACATCGTGTCGGGTCACCCCAGTCGGCGTGGGCAGCGCGACGGGACCGGCGATCAACGTGACGCGGTGGCCAGCGGCCGCGGCGGCCCGGGCGATGGCGAATCCCATCTTTCCGGACGAGCGGTTGGAAATGAACCGCACCGGATCAATGGCCTCGCGAGTCGGCCCGGCGGTGATGAGGAAATGCAATGACGACTCCATGAAGGTGGTCCGGCCGCGGCCGTGCCGGCGGCTAGGATGAGGCGGGTTTGATAAGTATCGAATGCTTTACGGGCTGGTGGGCAGCCTGAACAGCCGCCGCCAGACGATCACGGACTTTTTCGCTCAGTGCCACCGTCGCTTCCATGTCGACCCGTCCTTCCGGTCCATGCATGAGCGCCTGCATTTGACGAGTTTCATATTCCTGTTTGGCGGCTACCGCGGACCAGAGCGTCGCGAAGGGTGTCGAAAACGGATTGACCTCGAAAGCGGCGGCCAGATTGACGCCGGCGGCCAGCTCGTCTGCGGAGAACCGGCGCGTTTCCTCCCCCCACGTGACGTCCGCTGCCGCGGCGCCTATGGCTGTGACCTGCAAGACAAGGCGATTGAAACGGGTATCGAAATCGCACAATGCCATGCCGGCGCGGATCGAATCGTCCTTGTCCTTTGGACCGGCGGGTGCCGCGAACGGCCAGCGACTACTGGTGATTTCCATCCGGCCATCATGGCATTCGGTGGCTGTGTGACCGGCGCTGGTGGTGGTCGCACCGGTGGCCAGATCGACTTTGACGGTGCCGATGTCGCCGGTGACACCGAGCGAGTGGAGGAAGGCAGAGGCCATCACGACTTGGCCGGCCCAGGCTGGGTGCACGCCGTCCTTGCCACTGACGGCAAAGTCAGGACCGAACTGGGCGGCGGTAGCGGTGGCCTCCATCATCGGCCGCCAGACGTCGGCGAAGGCGCTTTGTTCAGCGGCGGCGACATTGATGCCGATGGTGCGGAGTTGGCAGAGGCTGGCGTTCAAGTCGGCTTTGGTCCCGGTGGCGGACTGCACCCAGTTGGGCACGCTGTTGATCGTCCCGGGCGAGCCGACGACGACGCGGGTGCCAGCGGCTTTGAAGGCGCGCACGATGCCGGTCATTTTTTCCTGATAGACGGCACCGATTTCCGCGGTGTACGGCACATACCGGTGATCGTTCATGCCGTAGCAGGTGGTGGCCACCGTCGGTTTAAACCGGAGCACGTCATTTTGCATGCGATCGAGAAACCCGGACGCTTGCTCCCCGCTCCAGCCGAACTGGCGCACGGTCACTTGCAGTTCTGGCAGGCAGGCGGTCACATATGTTTCGAGCAGCACGCTGTATTGCCGTTGTTCGGTGATCGAGTCACCGCAGATGGCGAGTCGGTCGCCGGCTTGTAGTCGTCCGCTGGGCGCCGGCGCGGCGGCGACTTTGTAACCGGCGAAGATCGCATCCGCGGGAGTAGGAGGTAACTCGCGTCCGGGCACGGGCGGGACGCAGGCGAGACCGATGACGGCGAGCACACAGGAAAAAGCAGGTTTCATGATGGGGCGGTAGAGTAGACTGGGTCGCGCTTGGAGTGGAAGTGGTTTCTTACGAGTGACCGGGATCCGCGGGCAGGACGATTTCCATGGCCAGTCCGGTGGCGCCATCCTCGCGATGGCGGGCGACCACGGTGCCGCCACATGCTTGGATGCAGCTTTTGACAATGGCTAGTCCGAGTCCGACTCCGCCGGTTTCGCGAGCGCGGGCGGTGTCGACGCGATAGAATGGATCGAAGAGTTTGGGGAGAGCCGGAGACGGCACGCCTGGGCCGCGGTCATTGATGGTGACGAGTATGAGGGGTGCGGGTGGGTCGGGTTCGACGGATGGGAGGTGGGCCGCGGTGATTTCGATGGGGCTATTGATTCCGGCGTGGTGGACGGCATTGCGCAGGATGTTGCTGATGGCGCGGGACAGCAGTGATGGCACGGCGTGGACGTGGATCGATTCCGGGATGTCCAGGGTGACGCGGGAGGAGGGGGCTTCTCGGGCGATGATGTCGCGCACGAGTGGGGCTAGTGCCACTGAGGTACGGGTGGCGGTGGTTTCTTGAAGGGCGGTTTTGGAGAAGGCGAGCAGTTCATTGACGAGGGTGCTCATTTCCCTGACTTCTTCTCGGACGTCACTGAGGCGGTCATGCAAGTCTGGCGGGCTGCGGTGTTCAAGGATACCGAGGGCCATTTCCATGCGCGCGAGCGGCGAGCACAGCTCATGCGCGATGTCGCCTAAAAACCGTTTTTGACCGTGCACAAAGCCATCGAGTCGACCCGTCATGACGTTGATGGCTGCGCCCAGTTGGCCGATTTCGTCGTTGCGGCGCTCGTCCACCCGGACGGTAAAATCACCGCAGGCCACCCGCCCGGTGACTTGCCGCATCTGCGCCAGTGAACGAGTCAATCCGCGCACAAACGGCCACCACAACAACGCGGAAACTGCCAGCGCGCCGGCCGCCGCCAGCACCCACGGCTTGGGATCAAACAATAAGGGGCTTTGTCCGAGCGATTCAGCCATGCCAATCAAAATCAACGGCCGCCCGCGCCCGCTGCCATCCGACACCGGCGGGAGACGGGCCAGCACCCAGTAGCGGTCAGGCTTTTCCGTCCGCAAGGCTTCTTGTAGGAAATCAACCGGTCGCCCGTCGTTCCGGCGCGGCCGTCCCACGGCGGTATCACCGGCATCTCCGCGCTCGCGCCAGCGGCCCTCGGATCCAGGCCGCGGTGGATTGTTCTCAAACGGCGGACCCGGTGAATCCGGCGGCCTGTCACCTTGGAATCGTCCCGCCCCGCCAAGCGGCGGGGCGCCCCGGGGTCGCCCACCTGCATTGCCCAACCGCTCGCGTACCAGCGGCGGCAGCTCCAGCGGTTCACCCGCCATTTGCTCACCCCCAAAATAATACAGCGCAAAATGCATCTTTTCGTCCTCGGCAAGCTGAGCCAGCAGCTCATTTAAACGCGCTAGATCACGGCCGTTGGTCAGCAGGTGATCGACTGTTTGTTGGGCGCGCAATTGCAGACGGGCGCGGCCATCGCGGGTCAGCAGCAGCGTGCGGTCGAGCCCGAATTGTTCGCGCAGCAGCCAGAACGCGCCTCCGCCGACGAGCAGGATGTTGGCGAGAAACCACAGCAGGATTTTCCCGTAGAGAGGAAAACTCCTTCGTGGTGGCAGTGAAATCTGGCTATTCATGGGGTCGTGAAGCGGCGGTTCAGCCGCCTTGGCGGTGATCGATCAGCAGGTATCCTGCGCTGCGCAGGGTGCGGATGAAGCGCGGTTGCCGTGGGTCATCACCGAGTTTTTTGCGAAGCGCGGAGATGTGTACGTCTACGCTGCGGTCGAAGACGTCGTAATGGCGATCGCGGATTTCATCGACGAGTTGTTCTCGTGATTTCACGCGTCCGCGGGCCCGGGCTAGGCTGAGCAGCAGGTCAAACTCGACTGGGGTTAAGTGGAGAGGTGTGTGGTCGACGGTCGCGGTGCGGTTGTCTGGGCAGATGGCGAGGCCGCCGACGTGAAGGATGGTGAGCGGGGGCAGTGCGTCTGGCGCGGCGGCCGGCGGCGGACCGGCGCCATGGGGGTGGGCCGCGGCTGGGGCGGATCGCCGACCACGACGCATGACGGCGCGCAGCCGCGCCAGCAGCTCACGAGTGGAAAACGTCTTTGGAAGGTAGTCGTCAGCACCAATTTCTAGACCGACAATGCGGTCAGCTTCATCACCGCGGGCCGTCAACATCAAGACCGGTACGTCACTCGTATGACGGATCCGCTTCAATACCTCAAACCCGTCCATCCCCGGCAACATTAAATCAAGAATGACCGCTCCCCACGATTCATCCACCGCCCGAGTCACCCCCTCCGGCCCCGTGTGTACATAACTGACCCTGTACCCCAATGGATCCAGATAGTCGGCAATCAGACGGCATAACTTGCGGTCATCATCAATAACCAGCACGCGCGGCGGCTGGTCGTCATCAGGAACATCAGGCTGGGACACCCGATCATCGTGCAGGAAAACTGGCATGGATGAAAGCATCGCGTTCATCGAAAATGCCCGTTCCCGCCACTCCTGCGGCCAGTTTTACACAATCTTTACAATTTTAATCACCAACGCACACACAGTCTTAACACAGGTAGTGTCTACTTCTCATGTGCTGACCGGGCCATGGCCCATTCCAGCCGATAATAACCCTAATCTAACAACCACTCGTATGAAACGCTATTGCCTCACCCTTACGCATGCCGCGCTCTTCGCCGGCTCCTCTCTGCTCTTCGCCCAGCAGCCGCCCGCTCCGGAAGATGGTGGCCGCCCCGGCCGCCCCGGCCGCGGTCCCCGCTCCGGCATGGTGCCTCCAGTCATGGTCGCCCTCGACATCGATAAAAATGGCTCCCTCTCCGCCAATGAACTGGAGAGCGCTGCCGCCTCCCTCAAAACTCTCGACGCCAATAACGATGGCCAGCTCACCGCCGATGAGCTCCATCCTAAACCACCACGCCCCAACAAAGACGGCAAAGGTCGTCCCGAAGGTCGCCCCGAAGGACCACCACCGGAAGGTGGGGACCGCCCAGATCGCGGCGGTCGTGGCGAAGGTCGTCCGAAAATGAAACCACCCGTCATCGCTGTCCTGGATGCCGATGATAATCAAGAACTCTCAGCCGAAGAAATCGCCGGCGCCACCGCCGCGCTGAAGTCGCTGGATAAAAACAACGATGGAGAAGTCTCCCCCGAAGAATCGATGCCTCGTCGTCCACGTGGCGCCGGTCGCGGCCCTGGCGGCCCTGGCGGTCCTGGTGGCCCCGGCGGTCCCGGCGGTCCTGGCGGTCCTGATGGTCCTCCTCGTGGCGAGTAATCGCTGAACATCAGAGCGATTTTTCAAGCATCCCCATCTGGAATTTTTTCCGGATGGGGATTTTTGTGGGAACGAGTCAGAACGGGCGGCTTTTTGCACGGGGGGTTAGTTTAAATGAGCGGCGATGGTGGCAAATCGGCTGCTGCATTGCTTTCACTCAGGGCGGAGATATACTAGCGGGGTCCATGTTTTTCTCTCGCCCTACTCGCGTTCACTGGCGCGGGCAAAGTGCCGCGCCCGTCTTGGTTTGTGTCGGGATCGTTGTGCTGAGTTGTCTTTTTTTCTGGGCGCTGACGTGGCCCCGGCAACTGGAGCTCCGCCGTGAAGCGGCTGTGCGTCAAACGAATGCAGCGGTAACAAGTGATTCTCAATTAGGTGAGGATCAATCGACGGCCGTGGCCGAGGCTGTCGCGGTGGCTGCGGCGGTTGCGCCATCCGGGGCGACGGGGGCGACGGGAGCGACGGGGGCGACGGGCGCGACTGGCGGGACGGGGCAAGGGACGACGGGGGAGCGGATGGATCCCTTGCGGCGTGAGGAAGCGATGGCGATGGCGGCGGCGGTGGCTCCGCGGACGGCGGATGGGGCGGCGGTTGTTCGTTTTACCAGTCCGTCGCAATTCATGGAGGTATTCACTGGGTATTTGGCGAAGGGGGATGTGTCGGCGGCGGCGGCGGCGTTGGGACCTGAGGTTTTGGCTGGGGAGCGGGGTATTTTTTTCCGGACTCTTTTCGAGCAGGCGCGGCTGCGTCCGGTCACGGCCGCGCCGTTGCGCGAGATTGGGGATGTGGGGGCGTGGTACCGGTGGTCGATTCGTCTGCAGGCGGATCCCGTCGTGGAGGAGAATGTCCGGCGGGAGACGCTGGTGGCGGAGGCGGTGCCAACGTCTGAGATCACTGGCGAAGCAGTCGGGGTGGCGGCCACGGAGCCGGAGGCCGCGGCGTCGGCGTCGTCATCGTCATCGTCATTGGGGCTTTCACGGCCGGGTTTGGAGATGGAGGTGGATGTGAGGCGGGATGATGAGCGTGGCTGGGGTGCGGCGGCTGTTCATTTTCCGGAGCCGCTCCGCGAGGCGATGGTGGCGGTGCTTGGGGCGGGCCGTGTTCCGGCGGTCATTGATCATCCGGCGGGTGGGCAGGACGATCCGTTGACGATTACCGGGAGTTTTCTTCGGGCGGTGTGGCAGCAAGATTACGCCATGGCGCGCCGGGTGACGGATGCGGAACGGGTGACGCGGGAGAAGGTGGCGGGATTGTGCATTCTTTTTGAGGAGGGTGAGTATGCGATTGCGGATCAACGGCCATTCAGTGCGACGGTAGCGGGCCCTGATTCCGCCTGGGTGATTGTCAAAGTCAGGTCGGCCCGAACCGGGCAGGAATCGGAGTTTGGTTTGGAGCTGGCCAAGCGTCCGGAGGGCGACTGGCGGGTGGCGGGGGTGAATTTTTCCAAGATGCTGGCCGGTTATGCGGCGGCATCCGGCGCGGCCGAAGGAGTGGCGTACGCCCCGATTGTTAAAACCCCGTCGGGCGGCGAATCACTGGTCGTTTATTTCGACTTTAATGAAGTCAGCCTCGGTGCGCGGGCCCAGCGACAGCTTGAAATTGTGGCTAATCTCCTGCGCGACGATCCACAGCGGAAATTGCGGCTGTCGGGTCATACCGATGCCGTCGGGTCTGACGCCTACAACCGCCAGCTTTCCGCGGCTCGCGCCTTCGCGGTCAAGAACGCCCTCGCCGCCTTGGGTGTCTCGGGGGATCAGGTGGTGACGGAAGGGCTGGGCACGCTTCGCCCGCTCGATCCCAATACAAAACCTGACGGATCGGACAATCCGGAGGGCCGGTCCCGCAACCGCCGAACCGAGATTTTCCTTGATTTTTGATGGTGGGGCCGGCGATTCACGGATGTGCGGCGGCGGTATTTTTCGGTGGCTGCGAAGCGCATCGTGTCGCGTAGTATGCAGGTAATGTTGTCCTGTGTTTCACGCTCGCTGTTTTTTCTACTGGTTGGATCGTTCCTGGCGCTGACCGCGTGTGGGAGCAAATCCTCGCCGCCGTTTGATCCGTCGCCGTATGAGACGCCTTCGGCGCTGGCTGTGCTGCGCGAGGTGTTGCGTGAGGCGCGCGAGGCGCAGGCGATTTCCACGGTTGGGGTTGTCATGCTGGGAGAAAAGCTGAATGATTCGACCCCGGCCTTTCGGGCGGCCTTGAAGGATACCGGCATCCAATGGCATCCGGGGGCGGACATCACGCAAGTCTGGATCGGTCCGATTGCGCGTGTCATCGAGAAAACGTCAAAGCTACAACCGATTCAGCTGCAGGTTGTCAGCGTGAGCAAGCGCGATGCGGCCAGTTCAGCCAGCGCTGAAGAAGTCGTCGCCGCTTGGGCCTTTGAAGACAGAATGGTGCGGCGCCGGTATCTGGCCACGCCGGCCACCGATGGATCATGGACCGTGCAGGCGCTGGAAATCGTCGAGCAGCGGCCCGCTCCTTCGCTTTAATCCGGAATGACCCTCAAGGCGCATGAATCCTGATCCCGTCCTTCGCTCAGATTTGCTTGCGGCGGGTGTGCCGGCCGCTGTCGTTATCATCGGATCTTTGGTTGGCCTCGGCTTATGGGTGGGCAGCCACCGGCTCTCGGCATGGTGGTTGCGCAGGTATCCGTTACGACCTGCGTCCGCCGGTTGTTTTGCCCTGCGGCTGGGGATAGGGACCGTCGCCCTCTGGTCCTGCTGGCAGACGGCGGCGCGATGGGTGGTGCTCGAAACTTCGTGGTCACTCTGGACCAACGCTGTCATCGGCGCGCTCGCGGTGGAAAGTGTCACCGCCCTGTTCCAGTGGGAAAAAAACAGCATCGATCGCGCCACGGGTCGCACGTTGCTCGCGCTGCGCCTACTGGCCGTCGCCCTCGTCCTCATCATCCTCGTGCAGCCAGTCCTGGCGTGGAATCAGCAACGAAAAATCGAGCGGCGCGTGGTCGTGCTGGTGGATGATTCAGAGTCGATGCAACTGGTTGACCATCAGTCGACAGCCTCGGAAAAAGTTGAAATAGCCAGTTTTCGTGGGGTGGTACCGGGGGCGGGGCGGCCGGATTTTAGCGGCTTGTTGGTAGCAGGTCGGGAAGTTCAGGACCGTTTATCTCGCGAGTTGGAGGCGTGGGCGACGGCGGGTGCGCTGGCGGGTGAGGCGGGGGCGGCGCGTCAGCAGGACGGGTTGGAGGAAGTGGCGGCGGCGGCGGCGCGGCTGGCGGCGCAAACGACGGCCGCGGTCACGGCCGCGGGGGCGCTGGCGGCGGCCATGGATGATGACGGCCGGCGGCGGCTGGAGGAAGTGGCTCGTTGGTGGAGGGACGAACTCCCGGCGGCCGTGCGCGAGGCGCAAAACCAGTTGGCGGCCGGCCGCCTTGATCCGGTCCGCGATCAACTCAAGCGGGCTGTTGAGTTGGCCCGCCAAGGAGTAGAAGCCATGCCTGGGCTGTCGTCGCTGGCTGACACAGCCTTGGTGGCGACCCTCGACGACTCCGGCCGGAAGGCGTTGGACGAGGCGGCCCTCATTCCACGCGCGCGTCTGGCGCGCGAAGTAATGACGCGTCAAGACCCATCG
>JALRGB010000032.1 GCA_023253575.1 Verrucomicrobiales bacterium | reverse complement strand
CACCCCCTGGCCATATTGAAAACACAGGCCTAGCACAAACTGAGCATGGGCGTCACCTTTAGCGGCCGCGGCCTGCAGCAGCTTTACTCCCTCGGCGACTTCTTTGCGCTCCAGCGCAGCCAGTGCCTGCCGGACCTGCTCGCTGGAGCCTGGGAGTTCCTCAGGAGTAGGAACACGGAAATCCGCACCGCGCACCGGCGTCATCAACAAAACGGCACACCCCAAGAGACCCAATAATGAACGAGAGTATTTCATGAATAAAAATCGATACTCATGTGTAGCCGCTCATGGATGCGCCAGCAAGACCGGTTTAGTGCCGTCCCAAGGGCCGGCATGGCGGGTCTCACGGCCGTCAGGCCAGCGCACCTCGACCTCGCGCACGCTCCCAGCCGGGCCCAGCCCGAAATATAACTCGGGCCCGGACTGAGACAAATACCCGGAACCCGCTGCCACTTCCCCGACCGCCCGCGTCCCGTCAGCACGGTGGACCGTGACCCGTGCGCCCGCCACCAGAGCCCCCCCCGCCGCTGTCAGCCGCACCTTGATCATCCGGCCAGCACCAGGCTGGCGCGTACGCACAAAGGCCACCGGCTCGTCATTGTTGCGACCAACCAACAGATCCGGCCAGCCATCAGTGTTGAAATCCGTTAGCGTCAACGCCTTAGCGTCACCACTCACCTCCAGCCCGCTCTCCCGTGGCCACACTTCACTCAATCCTCCCGCCCCATCACCGCGCAAGACGACCCCCAGACCGCCCGCAAATCGCCCAGTCTCGACCTGAGGGCCGAAAAAATTCTGAGCCAATACCACGTCCGCCTTGCCATCCGCATCGACATCAGTCACCGCCACCCCGAAACACGGCGCCAGTTGCGCCATCCACGGCAAGGGACGGAAATCGAATTTCCCAGATCCATCGTTCAACAAAAACCCCGACTCTAACGTGTTCACCGAAAATTGATGGGATTCATCCAAGTTGACCGGCGTGTAAATCTCGGCCAGCGACGCCTTCGCAAAAGCATTAAACGTAGAAAATTTGCCCGCCAAATGCGGCATGGCCCGCGTCGAACAACTTTTCCCACGGATAGGAAACAACACGCCATTTTCATACTCCGCCTCCACCAACTGCAGATTCCCGTCTTTCTCGAAATCGCCGTAAAACAATCGAACCGGGTGGTCAGCCGAGGCATGGTATTTCGTATTTTTGCCAACGTTGGTCACGATGTAATCCATATCTCCATCCGCATCAACATCGCCGGCGGCCACGCTGTTCCACCAGCCGGTGCGATCCGCCAGCCCCGCCCCGGCCGTGGCATCACGCAGGCGGCCACCTTCGTTGACAAACAACTTAACTGGCCCCCACTCAAGGGTGAGCAGCAAATCAACCCAGCCGTCCTGATTCGCATCCGACCAGAGCGCACCCGTGACCATGCCCGCCTGGGCCAGCCCAGGCACCTCATCCGCTACATCCGCAAACGTGCCGCCCGCATTCTTTAACAACTGGCTGCGCGGACTAAGGGGATACCGTCCGGGAATGACCCGCCCACCAACAAAGATATCGACCCGGCCGTCACGGTCGAAATCCGCCGCCGCCACCGGCCCGCTGCTGTGCCGGGCTTCCGGCAGCACCCCGGCCGCCGCCCGCGTGAACCCACCCTGCCCGTCGTTCATATACAACCTGTCCTGCAAAGCTGGGGCATCCACCTCAAATTCATAGCTGCCGCTTGCGACATATAAATCGAGATCCCCGTCGCCGTCCGCATCAAAAAAGACCGAGCCCATATCCTCCGACGCCTTGTCCTCCACAAAAGCATCCACCCACTGCAGCTCAAATCCACCCCGGCCATCGTTCAATCGCAACTCGCCTTCCTGCCCGGCCGCCCCACCACTATACAAATCATCGTCCCCGTCGCCATCCACATCCCCCCAGGCCAGACCAGCCCCAAGCTGAGACAACTGGTTAGGCAACAACGGCTGGCGCGAAAAATCATCGAAATAAGTTTCGCGATGGCCGACCCATGGCATGGCCGCGCGCGCAAAAAATGGCGGTTTGACCGGTGCTTTCGCCGCCGGCACTGCCTCAGCCGCCGCTTCCGGTTCGGTCACCACATACCGATAGCCCGCCGTCAAATCTTTGAATTCCTGCACCCGGCCACCCGGCCAAGTCACCCGCAATCGCGCCGCCTTCGACTCGACCCCAAGTCCAAAATGCTCGACCAGCTCGTTGCTGCCCAGATACCCAC
>JALRGB010000025.1 GCA_023253575.1 Verrucomicrobiales bacterium | reverse complement strand
ATAAGCGGTTTCGGAGCCGTGTCTTGAGGGATGTGGCCTGAGGCCAAGTGTCGAAACCGTCACGAGCGATACCCGCGCAGCGCCTGATGCCACCAAGCCGCCAGCTCGTCTTGCGGCAGAGTCCACACCCGACTGTGGAGCCAAGCCATGCTTTCAGCATCGGACATAATGCGCAATTTTTCCGGCGTCGCCAAGGCGACCGGCCCGCCGGCGAGCAGGGTAGCGCGCAATTGGTGCATTTCGGCTGAACCGACACCCACTTCCTCGAGTTCTCTGGCGTACACGGGATTCAGTTGTTTTTCGCGGAGCAGCGAGACGTGAATGGCATTGGCATAGGGATCGACGACCACCCGGGTCAGCGGGTCATCCACTGGCCGCAGGGTATCCCGGGCATTTTCCGGCAGGCTCAATCGTCCCGCCAACTGCCTCACCTCCGGCGGCGGCATGATTTCCTCCGGCGCCAGAAAAACTCCCATTTTCCGAGCCAGCGCGCCTAGGCTGCGACGGCTGGACCACACCGACAAAGGAATGGAAAAAACAAGGCCCGCCAGCACCGGAACAAACCACCAAAAACTGTCCCGCAGCCAGATCCACGCAAATCCCCCGAAGGCCACACCGGCCGCCGCATGCCACCCATGAGCCCGGCACGCGTCGCGCCAAGACGTCCCGTCAGCCGCCCGGTTTTGCGGCGACCACCCCACCTCGCGCCCCAGCAGATTGGTCAGGACAAACTGGGTGTGAAACAACATCATGACCGGAGCCTGCAACGCAGAGAAAATTGTCTCCAGCACCACACTGCCCGCCGCCCGCCACCACCCGCCAAAATCAGCCCGGCGACCAGGGGACAACGCCAGATCCGCAAGCGCGATCAGTTTGGGCGCAAAGATGATGCCCATGCTGATGCCAAAAACAAGAAACCCATGTTCGGTAATACTGAGGTTCTTGAGAAACGGGGTGGCTGGGGCCACTGGAATATCAGACAAATCAGTGAGGTTTTTTTTATGAAATTTGATCCAGGCAAAGATGAGCATGAAGGCCAGCCAGAGGGGCGAGGCCAGATACCCGAGGATGCCAAGGACGAGGTGCACGCGGCTGATTCCTCGAAAACCTTTGGCAAAAAGGAGCATGGCATGCTGCAAATTCCCCTGACACCACCGCCGATCACGCGCCGCAAAATCAGTCAGCGACTGCGGCCCCTCCTCCCATGAGCCGTCCAAATCCCAAGCCAGCCAGACTTCCCAGTCTTCTTTGCGCAGCAGGGCGGCTTCCACAAAATCATGACTCAGAATGTGGCCCCCGAACGGCTTTTTACCGGGAAGCGTGGGCAGGTCACAATTGTGCATGAACGGGTCGACCCGAATAATGGCATTATGCCCCCAGTAATTTCCGCCGTCCTGCACCCAATAATTAAGCCCAGAAGTGAAAATCGGCCCAAAAAGTCGGCTAGAAAACTGCTGCCACCGCCCGAACAACGACTCGCCATTAATCAGACCTGGCACCGTCTGAATCAGGCCCACCGTGGGATTCGCCTCCATCAATCGAACCAGCGAGACCAATGTTTCCCCAGTCATGACACTGTCCGCATCCAACACAATCATGTACCGGAAACGACTGCCCCACGCATTGCAAAAATCACGGATGTTACCGCTTTTTTTCTCCCGGTTCACCGTGCGCCGACGGTAATGAATGCGCCCCAATCCACCGAGATCACGAGCCATCTCCAACCAACGCGTCTCCTCCTGCACCCACTTCCCAGGATCAGTGGAATCACTGAGAATGAAAAAATCAAAGTGCGCCAGCTGGTCGGTCCGCTGCAGCGACTCCCACATCACCCGAATACCTTCGTACACACGCACCACATCCTCATTGTAAATCGGCACCACAATCGCCGTCCCCACCGAAGAAATATCCAGCCCGTGCCACTCGTTCAAGGCCGTCACCCGACCACGGTCGCCCCGCCGCAAAACAAAAAACCCATACACCGCATGCAAACCACCAAAACTCACCGCAAAACTCAGAACAAAAAATAACCCAAGCAAAATCGTATGCCACCCGCTCCAGTCGAGCCGTAACAATAAGTCCGCAAAGAGCCAGCTGTTGATGACCGCCAGACTAAGCGCCGACGAAACGAAAAAGAACAACCGGCGGCCGCGGCTAACCGGATGATGAACACGGATTTTTGGCGGCACCCGGCCCGCCCCGTTGACCGGAGCCGCCGCAGTGCCGGTCCCGGCTTCGGAAGTAGGAGCAGACATCAAAACTAATGAGTGAGAAACCACACCTTGACCGCCACCGCCAACAGCAACAGCCAGACCACCATCATGCGGAGATACGGACGCTTGTTGAGGGTGGTCAGCGTGTGAATCGGCCCCAGATCAATCGGCCGCGGTTGCATCGAACTAATTTGAAAATCCGGTCCCGCGCGCAAATAGCTCTCGCGCATGGCCTTCAAAAATTCGGGCGGCCACGGGCCGGGGGCGAGAAAAAGCTCCTGCCATTTGCCGGGGACATCCGCCAACAACATGGCCAGACGCCCTTGCGTCGCGATGCGATGCGGCGTATCCGCCACATCGGATCCAAGCACCTGCCCGACCCAGTCATTGATCGCCTTGACCGCTTCTTCCATAGCCAGCTCGGTCGGCGCGACACCGGTCTCGGTCCGGGCGCGGCGGGTCGCTCGCCCAAGGATGCGATACACATATTGCCCCAAGAGAAATTTATTACGCAGGCGCAAGGCGGTCAGGTAGCGTTCCACCTTGGCATACGCTTCGTTCCAATCGTCCAACGACTGGCCCAGCGGGATGTGAATTTGCGTCAGCGGGGATTCCACAAGTAGTCCCAGGTTTCGGTGAGCACGGTCTCACCTTTTTTCAGAGTGCAGCGCAGCGGCACCGGTTCCTTGAGGCCGGGAGCTGGCTCAAACTTCAAAAATGCGCGCCATGATTTCTCGAAGTCGTTTTTCAAAACGATGGCTTTGCTGAAATGCCCCATGCCCGGCGGGCACGACGGCACCGCCACCGGCGGATCAGCCTCGCTCACAGTGTCAACGAAGTCGCCGGCAAAATCGATGACAATGTCTCTGACTTTCGACTGCGCCGGGTCCGCCCCGAAACGCGTCCCCTGCACAAAATTCGCAGAGAGTGCCTTCTCGCAATCAATCCCCGACTCCAGCGTGTAGCCAAACCGAAAGGGCTCGCCCGGTTTCGGCAAATTCACCGGATTCCACAACGCCACAATGTTGTCTTCATATTCGCTGACCGTGCCGATTTCGACCAAACGCACCTGCCCTTCACCCCACTCTCCTTTCGGCCGAACGATCATACTCGGCGTCCGGTGATACAAATTGCTAATCTCATGATAGTTAAGATATTCGCGATCGCGCTGGAGCAGGCCGAATGCTTTCGGATTGCGGGCGGCGAAAACGCTCTGGCGGATGAGATGATGCTGGTCCGGATTGTTGAGCGGACGCCAGACGATCTCGTCGTTTTCCAGATGGATAATCAATCCATCAGAGTCATGCACTTCACTCCGGTAATCGTCTGGTTTTCCCTCCGTATTTTCGCCAAACCAAAACATGCTCGTCAATGGCGCCAGTCCGGCCGTTTTCAGCGGAACAAACGGAACATTTTGCGCTTCACAAGCCGCGCGCACCAGCTCCTCCGTGCGCCAAAATAACACCGCATCAACCTCGGCAACCGTCGACTTCCCAGGACGAATCACCAGACGATACGCCCCCGTGCAACTGCGGCTGTCCAAAATGGCGAAAAGCGTGAGCTCTGTCGCGCCCGGTTGCGGCTTGCCCAGCCAAAAATCAGTGAAAAGCGGAAATTCTTCGCCCTCCCCAGCATTGATGGCCAGCCCGCGCGCCGACTGGCCGTAACGCGCCCCCACTCCCAGCAGCCGGAAATAACTCGCCCCCTGGAAAACAGCGAGCTCATCCATCCGCCCAGTCGCGTTCAACGCATGAAGAACTTTGAACCCCGCATATCCCGCATCCGCAGGGATTTTCTCACGAAGCCCAGGCACCGCCGCATAATCAAAGAATTCTGGCGAAAAACGAACCGGCTGCACATACCCTTCAACCGTAAACTCATGCATCCGCACCGGCTCCTGATAAATGTAGCCAGGATGGAAAAACTCCACCCAAAACGGCCGCTCCTCCTTCCGCCACAACGCCTGCTCAGGAATAAAACGAACCCCACGATACCGGTCGTAATTCAGGTTCTTCACACTGAGCTCGTCCGGCAACGAACCTCGCAGATCCTTGAAAACCTGCCGAGATCGCACCTCGGCCAGCCCAGCCACATAATCAAGCGTCACCTCCTGCTTCTCCGCCGCTATCAAG
>JALRGB010000702.1 GCA_023253575.1 Verrucomicrobiales bacterium | reverse complement strand
CACGCATCCGCCGCGCCAGAGCCGGCCGGCCCGCCGGAACGCGTCGCGAGGGTGACGGTGACGGTGAGCCTGCGCTGTGAGAAAAGGCCAGCGGCCGGGCGGAGCTGATCGCTAGTTGCCGGACATGTTTCGGTGTTTACGATACCTGTCATGGCGACTTATTTTTGTGGGCGTGCGGTCCTATGCGGGGGGCTGGCTGCGGTGCTGGCCGTGGCGGCCCCGGCGGCACCTCAGGAGAAGGCGACTACGGCAGTGGAGACTACGACAGTGGAGACTACGGCAACGGCGACTCAGGGTCTCAAGATGGTTCGAAATCTAGACTACGGAGGATCCGCTAATGTCCGACAAATGTTGGATTTGTATTTAAAGCTGCGCCAGTTCTTTGATGAGCACCTGCTCGACGGTCCGAGCGTGGTCACCGATGGTCCGGTGGACATTCGCGACGAGGGATGATGGTCGCGGGCCCGGGATCGGTCGTGCCGGCAGATTAGGGCGTGACGGGGAGTCGTTCATTGCCAGTCTCTTGGTGAGCCAGCAGACCGTTCTGCTTGTATACCTTGAGCTGGAACCGGGTGGCCGTGCTGAGCACGCCTTCGATGGTGCTGAGGCGTTCGGCAACGAATCGGGCGACTTCGCGCAAGGTATCGCCGGTAACGACCACACATAGGTCATACCCACCGCTCATGAGGTAGCAACTTGTCACTTGGTCGAATTTGGCGATGCGTTCGGCCAGATGGTCGAAGCCGCCGCCTCGTTCGGGGCGGATTTTTACTTCGATGAGCGCGGTTACGCCTTCATGTCCACTTTTCTCTGGGTCCAAGATCGCCTGATATCCCATGATGGTGCCGTCCTGCTCCCATCGGGCGATCTGGGCAGCTACCACGGAGGGATCGAGGGCCAGCATTTGCGCCAGCTCGCTGGTGCTGAGTTTGGCGTTTGTCTGGATGAGTTTGAGGACTGGGGACATGGCAGGCGGTGGCTATGGGTGACCGAAGCTGATGCCAATGGCTTTGGCGGACGTGACGAGCTCGCCATTGGGATCGACGTTCCGCAATTTTTCCACGGCTTTTTCGATGGGGACGGAGCCGACGTGGTAGCTTTGGTAACTGACCATGTGGCCGAAGAGGCCTTCTTTGATCAGGCTAACGGCTTTGACGCCGAAGCGGATGCCGAGGATGCGGTCGAGGGCGGTGGGGGAGCCGCCGCGTTGCAAGTGGCCGAGGATGCAGGAGCGAGTTTCTTTGCCGGTGCGGGCCTCGATTTCATAAGCGACGGCGTCGGACACGCCTTTCAGTCGGATCTGGCCGCTGCCGCCCATGTCGGTGCCGGTCAGGGTGCCGCCCACCGGACAGGCGCCTTCGGCGACTACGACTAGGGTGCTGTGGTATCCACGGCGCTCGCGATCGAGGACGGCTTCGGCCACTTTTTCGTGAGTAAAGGGGATTTCTGGCACCAAGATAATGTCGGCGCCTCCGGCAATGCCGCCGTGGAGGGCGATCCAGCCGGCATGACGTCCCATGACCTCGAGGACCATGACGCGTTTATGGCTGTCGGCGGTGGTGTTCAGGCGGTCGAGAGCGTCCACCACCGCGGTGATGGCGGAGTCGAATCCGAAGGTCATGGCGGTCGCTTCGAGATCATTGTCAATGGTTTTGGGCACGCCGACCACAGGTATTCCTTCCTTTTGGATCTGGAGGGCGGTGGTGAGGGAGCCGTCACCTCCGACCACAATGAGGGCGCGCACGTCGAGTCGTTCGAGGGTGGCCTTGGCCTGGTCCATAATTTCGGACGGGACCCGTTGGACGTTGTCTTTGCCGATGATGGAGACGAAGTGCCCTTTATTGACGGTCCCGAGGATGGTGCCGCCGAGTTTGGCGATACCGGCCGTTTTGATTGGGTCCAGCATCATGTGATTGCCGGGAGGCAGGAGTCCTTCAAAGCCGTCGCGGAAGCCGACAACCTCCCAGCCCAGTTGATGGGCGGCTCCAGTCACACCGTGGATGACGGCGTTGAGGCCGGGGCAGTCGCCGCCGCTGTTCAAGACTCCAATACGGATTTTATCGCTCATAGATGGTGGTGGTAGAAAGCGGACGGCGTGCCGTCCTGAAGAAAATGTGATGACGCGGGGTCAATGACTAGCGGGTGGGTGGGGGAGTGGTGGGATCGAGTAATTCCGAGCTATTGGCAATGACGCGACCAGAGGTATGCCATTGATCGTATCGTTTCCAGCCTTGATCGAGCAATGATTCAGCATCGACGAAGCGATTTTGCGATCCGAGGACGACGACGACGAGGCGCCGTGGGTAGAGGGTGGCATTGTCTTCGCTATGGCGTACGACGATGTTTTTGCGTGGGGCGGAGAGGATGACGCATTGACCGGCGCGGAGGGTGGTACCGGTTTTGACGCCATCGATGCCATTCCGTCCGAGGGAGGTATTGGTATTTTTGAGGACGAACATTTGTTTATCGACCCCGTTGCGGTAGAACGTGATGCGTCTTTCTGCTTGTGACGTGTAGAAGCTGAAGGCTGGTTTTTTCTGGGCGTAGAGGGTGAGGCGCGCCATATCGGCGGCGGTTGAGAGCGGTACTTGGCGGGTATTGTCTAGGCCATGGGGGTTGAGGAAGTTGGTGGCGCGCATGTTCAGGCTAGCGGCGAGACTGTTCATTTCTTTGATGAACAGGGCGTAGGGCGAGCCGGTTTTGCCGGTGCGGTACTGGATATCTGCTCCGACGTGCCAGGCGAGTGTTTCGGCGGCGATGTTGTCACTGCCCATCATGGCGCAGCTGAGGGCATCGCGGAGCGAGATGGTATCGCCGGGAGCAAAGCCAAACGGGTTTGGCTGCATGCCGGTGGTGGATGTGGGGATGACGGCTCTTTGTCCCATGTCGGCGCCGGTGCGTTCGGCCCAGTCCATGACGACGCAGGCGGTGGCAATTTTGGTGAGGCTGGCCACTGGGCGTTTTTTTCCGGCATTGCCGGACATGAGGACTTTTTTTGTACTGGAGTCGACCACGATGTAGGCGTCCATGACTCCGCCTTGAGCTTGGAGGCGCCCGGTGCTGGCGGCGATGAACAGGGCGAGGCACAGCGCCGTCCATGAAAACAAATTGGTTCCTGACATGATGGGTGGAGACTAGCGGGCGGGCTGGCGATGGCAAATGGCTTGTCCCCCATCGTCTGGCTGGACGAGCGAGGAGGTGGTCAACGTTGGGTCAGTCGGAGCGCGGTGGCGGCATCCACTGGTTGGCATGAACGGTACCCGCTGCCCTGCGACGGCAATGCTGCCAGAAAGCTATCGCGCTGGATATACTCTTCAAAATCAAGGCCAATCAACGCGCGGCCGATGCGTTCCCCCGACTGGCGGTAATTGAAATAACACAGACTGGCCCGACCGCGGATGACCGCGTCCAGAAAATCATGCAAGGCGCCGGCCCGTTCATAAAAATCAAGCCGCAGAAAGAGCGGACAGCGCAACAAGTCGCCGCGCAACGGGATGGCCCGGAACAGAACGTCGGTGGCGCCCGTCAAGTCCTCCCATGAAAACCCTCGGGACTCGAGGCGTGCGGGAAGCTCGGCGAGGACGGCGGGGTCTTCGGCGGTGATGGTAAAGACCGGCCAGGCGCTCGTTTCGTGATTTTTGCCGTATTGAAAGTCGGCGATGTTGAGGCCGGTGAAGCAGGAGTCCAGCAATTCGAGCATGGTACCGCGGCGTTCTTGTAGCTGGATGCGCAGGGTGCGCGAGGCCAGGCTGGCGGCGCCTTCGGATTGGGCGATCAGGCCGAGTTGCAGGAAATCGATATTGGCTCCGGTGATGATAAGAAGGACTTTTTTGTCGGCGAGGGCGGCTCGGTTTTTGATGACGGCGGCTAGTCCCAAGGCTCCGGACGGCTCGGAGATGCAGCGCAATGATTCCCACAACACGCGGATAGCTCGGCTGACCTCGCTATTGGTCACGGTTTCCGTGCGGGTCAGAGTGTGGCGGCAGACGGCGAACGGCAGGGCGCCCGCTTGTCGGACGGCGGTTCCGTCGCAAAAAATATCGAGCTCGGGCAGGGGGACGGGATGTCCGGCGGTCAGGGCCGCGCGCATGGACGCCTGTCCGACGCCTTCGACGCCGACTAATTCAAGGTCCGGCCAGTAGGAATACAGCCAGGTGGAGACGCCGGCGGTCATGCCGCCACCGCCGACCTGCAAAAATGCGGTGTCAAACGGGCCATGGCCGGAGAGGACAACTTCGTCGGCCAGCGTGCCTTGGCCCGCCATGACCTGCAGATCGTCATAGGCATGGACATAAACCGCCCCGCGGACGCGTTCATCGTCGCGGGCCGCGGTGACGGCATCATCGTAACTATCACCAGACAGGACAATCTCTACCCAGCTGCCGCCATGGTGGCGTACCGCCTGCTGTTTGATTCGCGGTGTAGACCGCGGCATGAATATGCGGGCGTGGATACCGAGAGCCTGCGCCGCCAGAGCCACTCCTTGGGCGTGATTGCCGGCGGAAGCAGTCACTACGCCGCGAACCGCCTGTTCCGCAGTCAGTTGGGCCATGCGGTTGCAGGCACCGCGCCATTTATACGACTTGACGGCGGAGAGGTCCTCTCGTTTGGCCCAGATCTCGGGTTGTGGTTCCGGGCCGGGCAGGATGAGTCTTTCCATCGGCGTCGGCTGGCCAAACCGGTATACGCGTTCCCGGGCCATGAGAATTTCCCGGTTCAGCTGCTGGTTGAGGGGGAGGGTGACGTCGGTCATGTCAGTGGCGGCTGGGGGCATGGTCGGACGGGATTATTTC
>JALRGB010000695.1 GCA_023253575.1 Verrucomicrobiales bacterium | reverse complement strand
GCGAGGGCTAAACGTTGGATTTGAACAGAGGCCGTGGGATTTTGCGTAGGGCTTGAGGACCAGACCGCGGCCTCTGAGTGCGCAATGCACCGATAGGGCATTTTCAGAGTCTACGCCGCCAATCGGCGAGGCACCCACTTTTTCACCGACAGGATGTCGGATGAGTGGGTGCCATCTGTGAGTCGGCGGCTTTATACCTCCCTCAACGACTGGAGCAAATAACCGAGCTCCAGAGCGCGGTTATCCCGCGCGACAATCGAAGCGCGGTTATCCTGCGCGAGAGTTGAAGCGCGGTTATTCGGCGCCGTCGTTGCCGATGGCTTCGACGGGGCAGCCGGCGAGGGCTTCTTCGCAGAGAGCGCGTTCTTCCTCGGATTCCGGTTGTTTGTACACGTAGGAATGGCCACCGTCTTCATCGCGTTTGAAGTTCGCGGGTGCGGTCTCCCGGCAGAGGTCACAGTCGATGCATTGGTCATCGACGTAGTAGGCTCCTAGGATGTTTTGGGCGTAGCGGTTGTCTTTGTCGGCCATGGTGGGCGGTGGATAGATGAATGGTGGGGGAAGAGAGAAAATACGGGAGTTGTGGCGGTGCGCAATGGATTCTCGCATGAAAGATGGTCTTTCCGCAGGGTTGGTGGGGTGTGGGGGACGGTTTTTTGGGAGTGGCGGGTGGCGATCCGGGGTGGGGCGCATAAAAATGCTTGAGGCGGGGGCGGTGATGCTGCCTATACTCTCTTTTCTGAACCTTGAGTGTGTTGACGCCATGGCCAAACAACCTATTAAAACGAATCCAAGTCCTCGCGATGTGCGCGCTGGACGTGCTGCTCCTTTGTCCTCTGGTTTGGGGGCGGCGGCCGATGAGGTGCCGGTTGGTGCGGAGGAGGGCTTTGGGGGGGCGATGACCGAGCTTGAGATGATGGAAGCCGAGCTCTCGGAGATGAGTGGTGGTGATGCGCGCGTTGTGGCGCGGGCGCCGCAGTCGGTGGAAGTACCGCAATCGGTGGAGGACATGCTAGGGCGGTCTGGGGCGGGAGCGGTTGTTCGCAAGCGTAGTGGTTCGGCGGAGCGGGCGGCGTTGGCGGGATTTGCGGCGGTGGTAGTGTTGGCTGGGGGCTTATTTTTGAAGTTCTTGTATGCGCATCCGGCGCCGATTCATGAAGACTTGATATCCAACGTGTTCCCGTCGCCTTTGGCTGGGGCAGTGGTGAAATTGAGCGGGGCGGAACTGGGCTGGCGCGACCGGGTGGACAGTGACAAGGCGCAGGCGGAGGAGGTGGTGGTGCCCACGGCTCTGCTGGTTTTGGACGAGGGGTCGTCGTCGACTGGATTTATCCGGGTAGAATTTATTGATCCAGAAGGCAAAATTCGGGGCGACATTTTGACGGTGGGCATTGAGGGTGGGCGGTTCAAAGATGGCGGCCGTGGCGAGGTGATTGAAGAGGGGGGGCGGCGCCTCCGGCTCGTCGGCACGGTTGGATATCGATCACAGGCCCTTTTCAGCAGTTACCTTGTTGGCGAGGAACCTCGTTGGTCGGTGCGATTGAAGGAGGGGGCGGATTATTCCAACGGCCCTTGGTCCCAGTTCGGAGCCGCTTTTATTCCCAGTAAAAAAACACTCTAGCCCACAGACCATATTGTGAACCCATCAGTTTCGTCCCTGCGTCCCCAAGAAGGGTGGCATGTTCTTCATCTTTTTTATTCCATCGAGCGCTCGGCCTGGTCCTTGCTCACTTCCGAAGAGCGCTTGCAGGCACTGACGCATCTGACGCAGGTGTTGCAGGATATACGCGGGCATGAACGCACGCAGGTTCTGACGTTTTCCATGGTCACCCCGAAGTGCGACTTCGGCGTGATGTTGTTGACCAGCGACTTGCACGATGCCAATGCCTTCGAGAAAAAAATCACGGTCGCGCTCGGCCCCGGCGTCCTGCAGCCGGTCTACAGCTACCTCTCCATGACTGAGAGAAGCGAATACACCACGACCAGTGAACAGAAAATAGAAGAACTGGCCGCCGCCGGACACCCGGCCGGAAGTGAGGAATCTGTTAAAGAATTGGCCGAATTCGAGGCCCGAATGAAAAAATACCTCTCCGATCGGCTCTATCCTAATATGTCCGACTGGCCGGTCTTCTGCTTCTACCCGATGAATAAACGCCGGGAGGGAGCAGATAATTGGTACGCCCTCGACTTCGCCACCCGTAAAAAACTCATGGAGGGCCATGCCCGGGTCGGTCGCGGTTATGCCGGTAAAATCCGCCAGCTCATTACTGGATCGACCGGATTGGATGAATTCGAGTGGTTCGTCACACTGCAAGCCAAAGACACGCATGACATTAAAGCGATTGTCTACGAAATGCGTTTCGACGAAGTGAGTGCCCGCTACGCGGAATTCGGTGATTTCTTCATTGGATTGCAGCTGCCCTTAAGCGAGATTTTCCGGCGTCTCTGCCTGCACGGATAGGCGGCGGCGGTTGGGTGGCTGGGCGGTGGCTTCGGTTTCAGTTATTTCTGTTGGGAGAGAGGGAGGTTATTTCTATTTCGAAAAAGACCTGAAATCGAGGAGGAGTCGCTACAGTGGGGGCGAGATGATTACTGGCCAACCATTGAAGATTGCTGACCGCACGTTCTCGTCCCGCCTGATGGTGGGAACGGGGAAATTTTCCTCGTATGGGGTGATGCGGGAGGCGTTGCAGGCTGCGGGCACGGAGATTGTGACGGTGGCGTTGCGGCGTGCGGATTTGTCGGGGGCGGCGGTGCCGCAGGCGGACATCCTTGATTTTATAGACCGGGAAAAGTATCTTTTATTACCGAACACGAGTGGGGCG
>JALRGB010000679.1 GCA_023253575.1 Verrucomicrobiales bacterium | reverse complement strand
AGGGTGGCATTTTCTTCGGGCGAATCCCAAGGAGTGAGGAAAAATACGGCGAGCAGGTGACCACCGGGTTTGAGGGCATCGGCCACGGCGTTGACATAGGCATTGCGCAGGGACGGGTCGATGGCGCAAAAGCAGGTGTGCTCCCAGACCAGATCGTAGGCGCGACGGTGGGCGGACGGCAGGGCCATTAAGTCTGCTTTTTCAATCTGGGCCTGGGGTAGGGCGGTTACTTTCAGGGTGGCTGCGGCCACCGCCGAGTCAGCCACATCCACGCCTACGACGCGGGTCACTCCTGGCATGGCCGCGAGCGCGACCACGTCATAACCAAGACCGCACCCAGGGACGAGAATGTGTCCGGCGGGTACCGGCAGCGGCGACAGAGAAGCCAGCGCGGGATGAGCGACTCCTTTGTCCCAAGGGGTGTCGCCGCTGCGATAACGATCTTCCCAGTTAATCATGGCTTCACCCTGCCCGGCACCGGCCGCGGCGCGAGCGAGAATTTTTCGTGGTCGGAGTGAGATTATTCTCGGGGTGATCGATGCAGTCTCGCTACGGCTCCCGGGTGCGGAAAATTATATCAAAAACATTGAATTTTCAGAGAGTGGAAACATTCTGTGACGTGGGAATTGGCAAAGCCGGACTGAGCATGCTCACCACCATTGGCATACTGGTGGTGTTGACGATGTTTGCCGGCGCTCATCGTCGGCAGGCGGCGGCGGAGGACGATTCCGGGCTGGATGCTTCGCGCGCGGGATGGCAAGCAGATATGTCCGGATACGGCGCGGCAGAGTCGTATAATAACCCTTTGGATCCGGCGCCGAAAGCGGAATGGGAAGTGCTGACAGGTTGTCAGCTGGTCGCCAATCCAACCAATGCGGCGGATCATTTTCGGGTGCGACGTGACAAACCGATTGTCTTTCAATTGTATTTTGTCGACGCGCCCGAGTTGACGGATCCTCCAGAGGACGAAGTAGCGGAGCAGTCGCGTTATTTTGGATGGTCACCCAAGTGGAGCAGCGAAGAATGTGCGGACCGGCTGACTGCCCTCGGGCAGCAGGCGTGGCAGGCCGTGGAAAAACTACTGCGCGAACGACCTTTTATCGTGCTGACAAAATTCGAGTTGCGGCGGGAATCGCATCATTTTTACGCGCTGGTGGTCTATGAAGATCAGAACGGACGGCGACGAACGGTGCAGGAATGGCTGGTCGAGCAGGGGTACGCCACCATCACAGATTCAGCGCTGGGATGGCTGCCGACCCAAGTCGCCTCCGAACAGTTTGTCGAGCAGCTGCAGCGGTTAGAACGAGTGGCGCAGCAGGAAAGGCGCGGTGGCTGGGGCATGGCCTTGACGCCTCCTTAGTGTGCGTGGGTGGTATGTTGCGCTTTTTTGTGGGGGTGGGGGATAGGGCGCAAGTCAGGCTTTTTGTTGGCGGCGGAAGGCGATGGGGGTGATGCCGACCGCTTTCTTGAATACGGTGCTGAGGTATTCGGGGTGATCGAAGCCGATGTTGGCGGCGATTTCCGAGAGGGACAATTCGGTGCCGGTGAGGAGTTCTTTGATGCGGCGAATGCGGACGCGTTGGATTTCGTCGTTCGGGGTGCGCTGGAGATGTTGCTGGAAGCGACGTTCCAGCTGGCGGCGGGAGACACCGGCGGCCCGGACGACATCGCTGACGCCGATGGCGTCGCTGGCATTTTGTCGGATAAAGCGCACGGCCCGGGCGACCACGGCGTCGTCGACCGCGACGATGTCGGTGGACTGGCGGACGACGATCTGGACGGCATCGATGAACGTTTTGGCGGATGGTGGGCGGCCGCCTTCCATGAGGTTGTCGAGTAAGCTGGCGGCCACGCTGCCGATGCGTTCGGCGTTGAGCTGAATGCTGCTCAGCGGCGGTTCAGAAAGTTCGCAGTGGACGGTGTCGTTGTCGACTCCCAGCACGGCGATTTGTTCTGGCACGGCCAAGCCGGCCTCGCGGCAGGCGTTAAGGACTTGTTGTCCGCAGACGTCGTTGCAGGCGAAGAGGCCGACAGGCTTCGGTAGTTCTTGGAGCCAATGGGTCAGTGAGTTGGCCGAGAACATGGCCAACTGCTCGCGGGACGAGAGCATTAACTCGCTGCCAGCTTGCCCTGAGACGGGGCTTTCGTAACTCTCGAACGAAAACCCCGGTGCCGAGGCCAGTTCGCGGAAGTACCGCAAGCGTCGCTCGGAATAGTTGGCTCCGGCAAAGCCGCAGAACGCCAGATTCCGAAACCCGCGGCTTCGTAGATGCTCAAACGCTAGACGGCAGGTCGAATGTTCATTGGTCTCGACTAGCGGCATCTCGAGATCGAAAGCGCCTCGCACATCGATGACAGGCAGACCAGTCCGGCGAATGGCTTTCTCCAAGGTGCGGCTTTCGACCCGGGCGATGATCCCGTGGCCGTCCCATCCCTCGAGCCACGGCGGCGGCGGATCCTCTGGGGATCGCGATTGCAGATATACTGACCAATCGGGATGCGCATGGAGGTAGCTAGCGACCCCTCGCAGCAGGCCACGGCCGTAGGCGCGCGATGACTCGATCAATAAGGCGACTTTTTTCCGCTTGGGCATGACGACGTGGGTGATGGCGCAAATTCTCAGTAATTTGGCGCAAGGTTTCAATGACAACTGGCTCTGGATTACTTAGAAAAGGAATTCAATCGCTTGAATGAGCTTATAACCACCCTCCAAGGTCTGTCGCAAATATTCAGGTGCTCCCAGTTGCTGCAACCCATCTCTTTATGAAATCCCAGATAACACTGCTCCTTTTGGCGGTTTTATGGGCCGTCACTGGTCGCGCCGAACTGGTCGGTCACTGGACTTTCGAAAACGGCTCGTTGGCTGATACCACGGGGAATTTCGAGGCCATGGTTCTCGAGGGCGATGCGGTGGTGAGTGACGGCGCGCTGGATGTCAATGGTGTCGGCACGGAGGCGACTGGCTGGGCGCATGCCTCTGCTCTCCCGGGTAGCAGTCCGATTCAAAATAAGACGCTGGTGTCGTGGATCACCCTGCAGGGACTCAATGATGTGGCGGTCGCGGGCGCGGCGCTTTCGATTGATATGCAGGCTGGCGACCGGTTTGATGCGATTGTTTTTGGCGAGCGCAATGTCAACCGGTGGATGAATGGGAGCAGTGGGTTCCAGCGCACGCCGGCGGGGCAGTTCAATTTTACCAAATTTTCAGAAGAATCCGCTATTCCCAGCCCGTCTATCGTCAAGCTGGCCATTTCTTACGCGCGACTGGCGGGCGATCGAGTGCGGATTACCGGGTATCGCAATGGCGAGGTGATGGG
>JALRGB010000465.1 GCA_023253575.1 Verrucomicrobiales bacterium | reverse complement strand
GGCTTGGGCTTGGTTGTCACCGAAGAAAGTACCGCCCGGCAAGGCATTGCCCGCCTTGATCTTGTTGCGCAGTCCGACGGCCAGAGCCACTTCGGTGACGGTCAGGAACCGGCCAACCCCTTTCGGCAGTGGACGAGTCGCAAATGACCATGTCGCACTGTGGGGACCACTGCCACCGCACATGCAGATCGGAGTGACCTGACCCCATGCATTGCTTGATACATACCACTGCGATGAATTGACGTTGGCATCGGTCAGGTTTTGATTACGAATATAATCGATCATTAACGAGCTGATCGCATTGATGTCATCCAACAGACCTTCACCGTATTTGGCCCCGAAACTGGCAAACGTACCCAAACGGTTGTCAGGGCGCACCGTGAACCCTGGCATGCGCTCAACGAAGGTGTTCGCAATATAACGCCAGATTGTTTCGTTTCTCCGACTAAACCGGTCGTAAAATTCCGCATGACGACTGCCAACGTCCTGACGTTGAAAAAAGTAAGGAAGAACCGTTTTTCCGCGACGGAGGTGGGTGTTAAACCCGATGAGTACGTCGTAGATACTGTAGGCTGAACTCCCAGTAATCAGCGGACGATCGCTGGCCAGTTCTTGGTCCACGCCGCGCTGTCCACCTTCGGAGCCGGGAAGCGGCCACATCGAGACCCGCGGGGTCCCACTGATGGTGATTTCCGGGGCCGCGCTGCGGGTCGTCAGGAAAAAACGACCTTGCTGGACGCGGTCAACCGGCAGTTTAATCTCCGGATCACCTTCCACCGCCCGGCGTTCGCGCACGTTGATGTCGGTGGGTTTGCCCCCGATGGCGGCATCGGATGTGGCCGCAATGGTGTAGTCATCGAATGAATTATACAGGTGTTTCGGGCTCGGCTCGCCTTTCAGGCTGCGCAGCTGAGAGGGATTGGCCGGAAGATTCTGAGCCAGACTGGCCGGACGCAGGCGGCCACCGTAGGAGCTTGACTTGGTGGTCGTATTGTCTTTCTCACCGAAAATGTACGGAGACATGCGCCAGATCGACTGAATCTCCTTTTCCTCGAGGTCGGCCATGGCCACCCCTCCGCCCACCGGAGCGCTCGGCGACGCAGAATTGGAGGCGCGAAAACGCTTGTAGGGGAAGAGTACCGAGCTAAGGCAGACCATGGCCGGATGCCCCGGATACCGTTGATACTCACCATTCACCGGCTGACTGGCTCCGAGCCAGCGGTCTTCCTCGGTGCTGACACGAGGCGTATCCCAGTGCACTCCTTCCGAAGCCGTATTCAGGTTGATTTTACAGGTCTCGTCATCCGTCCAGAACGCGATTCGGCCGACAATTGGATTTTCTTTGGACGGCTGAGTGCCACCCTCGGCAGGATCAAATTCCCCGCCAGCGTTCAAAGATCCAGTTGTTCCATCCGCCAACAAATAAATCCACCGCACCGGCATCGGCAGCCGTTGCGCATTGGCTTTTCCACCGGCCGGGGTGACCACCCCACTCACCGCGCGACGGTCATAACTGAATCCCTCCACAGAATCCTTCTTTTGTGAGCGCATCGCCCGTGGATCGACAATCGGGAAAACAAGCAGCGCCTGATCCAGATTGTTGGGGTCCGTGGCGCTGGGCGAGATGGAAGGGGCATTCATATCGACCCATTGATCAGGCTGCGTATCCCAATCATTGCGGATATCCTCAGAGCTAGCACGGGAGAGAGAATCCGCCGCCATGTTGCGGGCCGAATACAGTTTGATGATGCTACGCAGCTGACCGTCATTGCGATAAACACGAATACCGCCGGGCTGACTCGACCACGCCAGATAGCCGCCGTCCGTATTAACCTGGGTGGTGCCCTCCCGGATCTGCGAAATAGCCATGTTGACGGCCGCATCCGCCAGCGCGCGCGCCTTCAGGTTTTCCGAATCTTTAATGGCGGTCGACAGCTCATTCCGCGACATCGTGAAGAACGAGGTGATGAGCACCGTCATGAGCAAGACGATGGCCAGCACTGTGATCAGGGCCACGCCCTTCTCCTGCGGGGCGGGGCGCCGCCCGTCCGTCCGGCGATGAAGTGATGGGTTGAGCTTCATATTGATCCGAGGGGTTTTGAAGTGAAATTCGAGGCCGGAAGGGGGAAAACGTGTAACTACAATGTACAGCCGCGTGACTACATCGACAATACAAATTTAGACGCGAGTCGAATAATTTTAAAGTTTTACCCTAGCTTCCCCTCCAGAAAAAGAGGAATTTTTCGCGTAAAAGCCGTTGCATGGCAGGCTGCAGGCGCGCACCTAACGGACATCTCACATGGCTCGAACCTACCAGCTCAACCCCGAACCAGGGGCCGCCGGCTCTCTGGGGCCCACCCCCACCGAGCCGGTCATCGAGATCGATTTCCGGGCGGAACTCAATGACCAGCAACATGCAGCCGTCACTGCAGCCGCAGGACAAACGCTGGTCATCGCCGGCGCCGGCTCGGGCAAAACGCGCACCCTGACCTACCGCGTCGCCTACCTGCTGGCCAATGCCATCGCCCCGGACAACATCCTTCTGCTCACGTTCACCAACAAGGCCGCACGCGAAATGATCGAACGCGTCAACCACCTCGTCCCCGGTCAGGCCGCCGGCCTCTGGAGCGGCACCTTCCACTCGATCGGTAACCGGCTGCTCCGGCTCCACGCCGATGCCCTCGGATTCACCCGCCAGTTCTCAATCCTCGACTCCGACGACGCCAAACAACTGCTCACCACCGTCATCGACCAAAGCGGCGTCACCCGCGAGACGGCCGGCAGCAAAAAGGACGCCACCGCGACCACCCCCGCCGTCAAACGAGGCCGCAAAAAAAGCGAAGCCGGCGATTTCCCCAAAGCCCAAGCCCTCGGCGGACTGATCAGCCTCGCCACCAATACCGGCACTCCCATCGAAGAAATCATTCTCAAACGCTTCGGTTACTTCGAGGAGCTGACCGAAAAAATCCGCCAAGTCGCGGTCCTGTACACTCAGCGCAAAAAAAATGCCAACAGCATGGATTTCGACGATCTGCTGGCGCTGACGGTCAAACTTCTTCGCGAAAATGAATCTCTGAGAAACTACTACCAAAGGCAGTTTCAGTTCATCCTCGTCGATGAATATCAGGACACCAATGCCCTGCAGTCAGAAATGATCGATCTCCTGGCCGGAGGTCATGGGAACATCATGGTCGTCGGCGATGATGCTCAGTCGATCTACTCTTGGCGCGGGGCAAATTTCGAAAACATCCTCAAATTTGCCGACCGATATCCTGGGGCGCAGATCCACAAGATCGAGACCAACTATCGAAGTGTGCCCGAGGTTCTGGCCTTGGCCAATGAATCGATTGCGGCCAACCGCCGGCAATTTCGGAAGAATCTGGTGGCAGCCCGCCCCTCACTGGGGATGAAGCCGGCGCTCGTCCGGCTGGACACGCCTTCCATGCAAGCGGCCTTTGTCAGCCAGCGCCTGAAAGATCTCCATGAGAATGAAGGAGTGGCATGGAACGAAATGGCGGTCCTGTACCGCGCTCACTTTCAATCCATGGATGTGCAAATGCAGCTGACGCAGGACCGCATCCCGTTCGTCATCACCAGCGGCCTCCGGTTCTTCGAGCAAGCTCACGTCAAGGATGCCATCGCCTTTTTAAAATGGGCCGCTAACCCGCTCGATGAAGTCAGTTTCGATCGCGCCGTCCGCCTGCTCCCCGGCGTGGGTCCAGGCGCCGCCAGCAAACTCTGGCAGGCCTGGCTCAAAATGCCGGACGCCGCCGCCGCCGCCAGCACCGGCCGCCCGCCCACCAGCTATTCCGCCCTACTCACCCCGCTCAAGGTTCCACCCAAAGCTCAGGCCACATGGGTCCAGCTCGGTCACATCCTAGATGAATTCCTCGACCCCTCGAGCGACACCGGATTTCACCCTCCCAGCGCCATGCTGACGAGCGTCATCGAGGGGTTTTACGGCGACTATTTGCTGCAGAGTTTCGACAACGCCCGCGAACGCAAACAGGACCTTGATCAGCTGACCGTGTTCTCGGAGCGTTATGACGATCTGGCCACCATGCTGGCCGAACTGGCTCTGCTCACCAACGCCGACGATACCAGCCCCCGCGATGGGTCCCAAGGCCGGCGCAAACAACAACCGAAGGACGATGCCGTGGCCCTGACCAGCATCCACCAAGCCAAAGGCCTGGAATGGAAAGTCG
>JALRGB010000283.1 GCA_023253575.1 Verrucomicrobiales bacterium | reverse complement strand
ATAAAGCCAACCGTCTTGCCTTCGTGCGTGACTTCAACAGCCCAGAGGCTCACGGCGTTGGTCTGCACACGCGGACTGCCACTCAGTCCCAGTACAGCCGATGGCGACAAATAAACCACCGAAGCCATGCCCTCGCCCACCGGCACATTCACATGGTTCACTTCGGCCGTCAGAATCCGGCTCTTCTCTTTGTCCGCATTCGCAAGGAAAATGTAAAATTTGAAAGTCAGCTGCTCGTAGCTGGTAAAGTTTGCCTTCGCATTCCGCGGGGCATTCGCAATGAAGGGAACCTCAAATTCAAGCCACTCCTTCGGCTTCCATCGCTTGTCTTTGACCCCCGCCGCTTTGATGTCTGGCGTTTGCTGGGCTTGGATGATCGGCTCTTTGAGATCGATCAACTTCGCATCCTGCGCTTGGGCAGTGGAGACACCAAGGCCGATAACCACCGCAACGGTGGCCAGCATGGAATTGAGGAAGCGGGACTTCATGTGATGTGTCTAAGGGGTTGGATCGACGACCTTGACCACTTTCGTGGGGCTTGGCCAGAAAAAAACTCAGTAAAAGCCTTATTTCTGCGGACCGGGCGGGCTTTTTAACGCCGGCTGCGGGCATTTCAAGGAAATTCCTATAGCGCGCATGTATTTCCCTTACAAATCTCGCCCGAAATACCCCCGCCCACCCCTCTCACCCCCCATTTCAGCGCTCTTTTCCATCCGCCAGCGCCACAAAAGCACTCTCACGAAGCACCCACTGCTTGCGGCCACGCAATAAACGCCCCCACTCCACCACCGAAGCCACCACAATCACCCCCACCGCCAGCAGAAAAAACACCGTGATCCCAATGTCCACCCGCAAATTAAGCAGACTCCTCGCCGCCGTCGCGGGCGCCGTACCAGCAACAATTTGAGCATCAAGCTTTTCTAATGCAGGCACAAAGCCCGCAGCCCGCACCGAAAACAACTTCATCCACCCCGCCGTAAACGTCACCGCAACCAAAAACATCAACGGCATCACCGTCACCCACACCTGACGCACCCGCCCCATCTTGATGATGATGGTCGTCCCAAGACAGAAGGCAATCACCGCCAACAGCTGGTTGGCAATGCCAAAAATAGGCCACAAACTCTTCGCGATCCCCTCCTTGTCGACCGCCCCCTGATATAAAAAATACCCCCAGGCGCCCACCAATAAGGCCGTCGCCGTTACATTGCCCAGCCACGAACCCGTGTGCCCCAACGGCTTCCAGACGGATCCCAACAGATCCTGCAGAATAAAACGCCCCACCCGCGTGCCCGCATCCAGCGTGGTCAGAATAAAAAGCGCCTCAAACATAATCGCAAAATGATACCAGAGGCTCAGCATCCCGGTGCCCGGAATCACTTTGGCAAACATGTGAGCCATGCCCACGGCAAATGTCGGCGCTCCCCCCGTCTTGCCAATTAGAGTCGGTTCACCCAGATCACGAGCGAGTTGCTCCATTTCAACCAAAGTCACCGGAAAGCCCGCCGCATTGATTTTGGCCAAAGCCGCCTCCACCGTCGGAACCGGGGGCGTGTTGATCGCAAAATATTGGCCCGGCTCCAGCGCACACGCGGCAATAATGGCCATCAAGGCCACCATCATTTCCGTCACCATCGCCCCATACCCAACCAGCCGAATCGATGACTCACGCTGGAGCAATTTCGGCGTCGTCCCACTGGAAATTAATGAGTGAAAGCCCGACACCGCCCCACAAGCAATAGTGATGAAAACAAACGGAAATACGGGTCCAGGCACCACCCAGCCCGAACCATCAACGAATTGCGTCACAGCTGGCATCCGCAGCGGTGGCGCCACCACCACAATAAAAACCCCCAGTAAAACCACCGTGCCCAACTTCATAAAAGTACTCAGATAGTCGCGCGGCGCCAGCAACAACCAGACCGGCAATACCGAGGCCGCAAAACCGTAACCCATGATGGCCCACGCCAGCCCCGGCTCCGACCACGTCAGCATCTCCTTCATGCCCGGCGAAAGAAATTTGCCACCCAAAACCGCCAACAATAAACCAACCACCCCGAAAGCAGACACCACCCCGACTCCCAGACGACCCGACTTGAGCGCCAGTCCCATCACCATCGCCAACGGAATAGTGCAGGCAATCGTAAAAAGCCCCCACGGGCTTTCCGCCAGAGCCTTAACCACCACCAAGCCCAAGACCGCCAACAAGATAACCATGATCGCAAGCAGACTCACCATCGCCACCACACCGACAAACACGTTCAATTCTTCTTTGATCATCTGACCCAGCGACTTCCCGCCGCGACGAATAGACGCAAAAAGTACCACCGCATCATGAACCCCACCGCCCAAGGTCGCTCCAATCAAAATCCATAAAACACCCGGTAAATACCCAAATTGCGCCGCCAACACAGGCCCAACCAACGGCCCCGGTCCGGCAATAGCCGCAAAATGATGGCCAAAAACCACCCACTTGTTGGTCGGTACAAAATCCTTGCCATCTGCATGCGTCACCGCTGGCGGAGCCCGACGTTCATTCACCGTCAAAACTTTGGCCATCAGCCAAGCCGAATAAAAACGATAGCTCACGGCAAAGGTGCAACCGCCCGCTACCACCAGCCATAACGCATTCACCGGCTCACCCCGCTGAAAGGCAGCTACCCCCACCGCCCCCGCCCCAAGCAACGCAATGGACCCCCACAAAAGAAAACGCAAAAATGTGTTCATGACAAAGTACAAGATGGTCGAAACAACTGATCGGCCGCGCATTTGAACATCGCCGCCGCCTCAGCGCAATCACATCATGCATCCAAGACACATCAGATAACCGGACATCGACGCCTCCAGAGTCACCACGCCCGTCAGCGCTGCCGCGGCGCCCTCGCCTCTAACACGCGCAACGAATACCCCCGGCCATTCTCATAAGGCTCCACCACAGCCGTGACTTCAAGCACCGGATAACGCACCGTCGCCAAACCATGACGGCGATAGGTCGCAGCAAAGAGCTCGGTCTCAATCAGTCCGGTTCGATCAGCCAGCGTGAGAAATTTCATCGGCTCTCCCGTGACTTGATGATGAATCCGCTGCTCAACAATCAGCCCACACGCGACAATAGTTTGCCCGGGATACTCCCCAAGGCGAGCCACAGGGCAGTAACTTTCCCAAGCCACGTCCGGAAACAAGTCAAGGGGATGTCCACTGACCGCAAAACCAAGCGCCTCCGTCTCCCACTGCAAACGCTGATGCCTCGTCGGCTCCTCCAGCGGCACCACAGGCAGCTGCTCCAGTCCCGGCGGCGGCAGCAACCACCCTTGCCCGGTCGCCCTCGACTCGCCACCCCCATAGGTGCGCAAAAGAAATTGCGCCTGCCAAAACTGCGCGGTTCGAGCCTCCCCAAATCCATCAAACACCCCAACCTGAATCAATGACTCCAGTTCGCTAGCCAGCGGACCAACCCGGTGAAAAAAATCCGCCAGAGAAACAAACGCTCCGCCCTCCAGTAAAGTAGAACGCCACACCCCAGCCGTCCGGGAAGTCAACCCCCGCGTGCGCAGCGCCGGCACGCGCACAGCCGTCCCCCGCGCCGAAAATGCCGGCCCTGGATCATTCACACAAGGCGGCAACAGACTCAAACCCAAACGATAACACTCCAAAATATACACCAGCGGATCATAAAACCCCTTCCCATGGCTCAACACCGCCGCCATGAATTCAGCAGGATAATAACACTTGAGCCACGCCGCCTGGTACGCCTCCACCCCGTAGGCCGTACTATGAGCCCGACAAAAAGCATAACCGGAAAATCCAGTCACCAAACCCCAGATTTCTTCAATCTTGCCAGACCCATGACCTCGGGCCGCCGCCGCCACGAAAAACTCGTCACGCATCACAGCAATAACATCCTGCTTCTGCTTGACCAACGCCCGACGCAACACATCGGCCCGGCCCGCCGTCACTCCGGCAAAATCCTCGCAAATCTGCAATATGTGCTCCTCATATACCACCAGACCAAACGTGCTGCGCAAGCATCTTTCCAGCGATGGATCGGGGTAAACCACCGGCTCCAGCCCCTGATAACGACGCGTAAACCGAAGTTTCTTCTGCTCGTTGGCCGCACCGGGACGGATGACGCTCACAATGGCAATCAGACCGTCTATCTCCCGCACGGAAGTCTGGCGGCAAAGGCTGACCATCGCCGGTGATTCAATGTGGTGCACCGCCCGCCCGCCACCTCCAGCAATCATCGCCCACACTCTCTCATCCTCCCACGGCTCCAGCGCAGCCAGATCCACGTTGATCCCGCGCGCCGCCAAAGCCGCCCTTGCATCCCGCATCACCGCCAGTCCGCCTTGCGCCAAAATGTCAAGCTTAACCAAACCAACCGCTTCCACCCCGTCCATGTCGAAATGCGTGACTGGCCAGCCGTTGCCAGCCGTAAACGTCGGCGTCAGACTGTGCATCGGCTGACCCGAAAGCACCACCCCGCACGGGTGCATCTTCGGATGACGCGGCAACCCATCAAGAAAAGCCGCCATCCGAAGCGCCGTTCGACACGGCTCCTCATCCAACAACAAATCAACACACTCCGGACGCCCCTGCAGCCGGGCCGCCAACCGAGTGCCCGCATCCTCCGACGCCTCCACCTCCCCACCCCATCCCCCACCCCCAAAAGTCCATGGAAAATGCTTCGTCAACCGCCGCACATCGCGCTCCGCCATCCCCAATACCTTGGCCACCTCAGCAAAAGCACTGCGAGCCCGAAACGTGGAAAATCCACCCACCACCGCCCCATGAACCGCCCCATGACGAGCCAAAATCAACGCCACCACGTCGTCCTTTCGATCATGCGGAAAATCCACATCTATGTCCGGCAACTTATGCAACGCCATCCGCTCGCGGTTCAAAAATCGCCGGAAATACAGGTCAAACCGAACCGGACACACATCACTAATACGCAAACAATAACAAACCAATGAGTCCGCCGCGCTGCCACGCGTAATCCACTCAATACCCAGAACACGACACTCCTGCAACACGTCCCAAACCAAAAGAAAATACGCTTCGTATCCAACCGCAGCAATAATCTCCAACTCCTCCTCCACCTGCGAATATAACGCCGCCGCCCGATCCCCATAACGATCGTGCAGCCCCCGAAAAACACACTGCCGCAAAAATGTGCGCGGCGATTCTCCACCAGGCGGCACATAAACCGGAAATTGCGGAGGCCCAAAAGGAAACTCAAACGTGCAGCGCGCCGCCAGCTCATGCGTATGATCCAGTAACTCAGGGTGATCACGACACCAAGCCGGTTCGCTGCCAGGCACCCGAAAATGACACGCCCCACCCATCGTCTTTTCCGGATGCGCCTGCCCCAAGAGCGTCCGCGTGCGAATCGATTGCACAATGTCATACGACATCCGGTCCGCCGGAGTGGCATAATGCACACGCGGCGCAAATACCCCAGGATAAGACAAACCGTCCACTTCCCCACGACGCGTCACCGCCTGGTAAAAAGCCCCAGGGAAAAACGCCGCCCACGCCGCATCCCTCCCCACCGCCACCAACCCTTCCGCATGCACCGCCACTTCATCACACGTCAGCGATCGCGGCCGACGCACTAACACCCCGTCCGCCCCGTCCGCCGTCGAACGCGATAAAAGCTGGCATAGATGGCTGTAACCACGCGCATTTTGCGCATACAATAATAACGGCTTTCCTTCCATCCGGACTTCCGCACCAATCAGTGGCTTGATCCCAGCTTGGCGGGCCGCCTGCGCAAATTCCACCGCGCCGTGCAGATTTCCCGCATCCGTCAACGCCACCGCAGGCAGTCCATGCCGCACCGCCAGCGCCACCACCGCCGCCGGCGACAACGTGGAATCAAGAAATGAATACACACTGCGCACATTGAGAGGCAGGGCCGGCCTCACCGTCGAAACCATTCGCACCCCACCCGCACGCCCACCCACCGACGCCGACGGACCGCGGGCCGCCTCCGGAATCGGATCCTCCCGCAAACGCAGATCATGCCCGCGCAAAATCACATCCCGACCATGCGTGCGACGCAAAGCATCCACCACCAGAGCCAGTCGACGCCCCTGCTCATGCTTCTGCGCCAGCGCCTCCAAAGGCAGCTCCGTGCGCCACCACTCGTCATATACATTGCTGAGACGCAGCGACACCAGACGCAAACTAACCCGCCGCTTCCACGCCCGGCGCAACATCACCGGCAGGCGACTGTAAATATCCGTCTCCAAATCCGTCGGCTCCGCCAGTGTCTCGCTCCGTTGATCCTCATCCATGTCGTTATAACGGACTTTCACCGTCAGCGTGCGCACCGCCTTTCCTTCTTCCCGCACTACCGCCATCAACTCGTCCGCCATGCGCCGCAAAACTGCCTCCAGCCACCCCTCATCCGTCACATCTTGCGCAAACGTCTCCTGCCGGCCATAAGACTTCGCCGGCCCCGCCACCGCCACCACCGGACGATCATCAATCCCTCGCGCAAATTGCCGCACCCCCGAAGCCGCACGCCCCAACACCAGCTCCAATAACTCCACCGGCGTGGCCGCGACCTGCCCAATACTCGTCAACCCAGCCGCCCGCAAACGCCCTGCCGTGTGCGGCCCCACCCCAGGTAACCACTGGCTCGACAACGGCTTCAGAAACTCCGCCTCCCTCCCCTCAGGCACCTCCACAAAAGCCGCCGGCTTGCGCAACTTCGACGCCACCGCACTCACAAACTTACTGCTGCCTACCCCCTCACTCACGGAAATCTTCAGCGATTGCTCAATCGCCACCCGAATCTCCCGCGCCACTTCCGCCGGTGGACGACGACACCCACTCAAATCAAAATACCCTTCGTCAATGCTCGCTTGCTCCACATCAGGCGTAAAATCACGCGCATACGAGAACATCCACCGCGAAAATTGCTCGTACTTGTCGAAATCCCCAGGCAAAACAATCAGCCGCGGACACAACAAACGCGCCCGTGCCGTCGGCATCGGCGTGCATACCCCATAACGACGCGCCTCATACGAGGCCGACGCAATGATTCCACGAGACTCCCCGCCCACCGCCACCGGACGCCCACGCAGTCGACAGTCCGACGCTTGCTCCACCGACGCAAAAAACGCATCCGCATCCAAATGCGCAATAAATCGCCCCCCCATCATCAAAAAACCTCCCCAGAAATCGCTCCGACCCCAAACCCCAGACCGCTAGCCTTCACCCCAAACCCCCAACCCCAAAAA